>CAZOOO010000140.1:0-6662 GCA_964581435.1 uncultured Hyphomicrobiales bacterium
GGCTTCTCGGCGAACGGCGGCGTTGCCACCAAGCTGAAAATGCTCGCCATCGAGGGCGCGATCGTCAATCACACGCCCGGCCTGTTCGATTGACCTGTTCACGTAAAGCGGGATCCGGTTCCGGTTGCAGACGCAGCGGTTTACGGTCAACCGCGATGCCTCATTGCCGCCGCCGTGATAAGGTGCTGTTTGTCTCGTTTTCGAGTGACGATGTGCGCGGGGTCGATCCGAGAGCAGGTGCGGCTTCGCGCAGACAATGCCGTCACGAAACATAAAGGCTGGCCGGAATAGCTCCAGCAGCCCGGAGGTCGAGTTGAGCGGCGTTAACCTCGATCCATCCAGTCAGGACGGCGATCGGCGTTCATCGGCGGGACCTGAACTGACGCGCGCCCTGCGGCAAGCAAGGTGGGCGATCGCATGGGAAAGGGCGTGGCCGCATCTTGCGCGGCTGCTCTGCGTCGGCGGGCTTTTTCTGGCGGTGTCCTGGGCCGGTGTCTGGCTCGTTCTGCCGGTGGCGGGACGCGCCGTTGCTTTGGCTGCATTTGTCCTGCTCGCGCTGGCGGCGGCGGTGCCTGCCGTCAGCTTCCGCTGGCCCAGCCGTAAGGATGGGCTGAGCCGGCTCGACCGCGGCGCCGGCCTCCGGCATCGCCCGGTGACCGCCCTCGCCGATATCGTCGCGACGCGGGATCCGGTCGCGCTGGCGCTGTGGCAGGCGCAACGTGCGCGCACGCTGGCCTCGGTCAAGCGTTTTCACGCCGGGCTGCCGTCGCCGCGGCTGCCGCTGCATGACCGCTGGGCGTTGCGAGCGCTGGTGATGGTGCTGATGGTCGCCACCTTTATTGCGGCGGGCGGCGAGCGGACCGAGCGCGTCGCTGCTGCGTTCGATTGGAATGGCCTGCCGGCATCGGCCAATGTCAGGGTCGACGCCTGGGTGGCTCCGCCGCCCTATACAGGCAAACCGCCGGTCATTCTGCCGGCGGCCAACAAGGATGCCGATCCGTCGGATAGCGCCCTTCCGGTGCCCGCGGGCAGCACGCTGATCGTGCGTTCGAGCGGCGGCAGCCTCGACGTCGCGCTCGGTGGCGGCGTGACTGAAAAGGCCTCCGCCGACAGGCCGCCGGAAGGCACGAGCGAGCGGCATTTCACCATTGCCGCGGACGGCACGGCTCATGTGCGTGCGCCGTCGGGGCAACCGCAATGGGCATTCAGTGCAATTGCCGATCGCGCTCCGGCGATATCGCTGGCCAAGCGGCCGGAACGCCAGGCGCGCGGATCGTTGCAGATGTCCTATCGCCTCGATGACGACTACGGCGTGACCGAAGCCCATGCGGTATTCTCGGCGCGGCCCAAACCCGCTGCAAAGGACGGGGCGCCCGCGCGCCCGCTGTTCGATCCGCCGCAATTCGCGCTGGTGCTGCCGAATGCCAGACCCCGCAGCGGGATCGGGCAGATGGTCCATGATCTGAGCGAAAGCCCCTATGCCGGCGCCGAAGTGACCTTGACGCTGACCGCGCGCGACGATGCCGGAAACGAGGGGCGCAGCGAACCGCTCGACCTGCGCCTGCCGGAACGCGTGTTCACCAAACCGCTTGCGCGCGCGCTGATCGAGCAGCGTCGCATCCTGGCGCTGGACGCCAATCAGAACAGGCAGGTCCATACCGCGCTCGATGCTCTCCTGATCGCGCCCGAGCTGTTTACTCCCAGGGCGGGTGAGTATCTCGGTCTTTACAGCGTCACGAAGCAGCTCGAGGAAGCGCGCATCGACGCCCAGTTGCGGGAGGTCGTCGCCAGCCTCTGGGGGCTCGCCGTCAGCATCGAGGACGGCAATATCACCGATGTCGAGAAGGCGCTACGTGCCGCGCAGGATGCCTTGAAGGAGGCATTGGAGCGCGGCGCGAGCGATGAGGAGATCAGGAAGCTCACCGAGAACCTGCGCGCGGCGCTGGATAATTACCTGCGCCAGCTGGCCGAACAGATGCGCAACAATCCGGAGCAACTGGCGCGTCCGCTCGATCCCAACAGCAAGGTGATGCGCCCGCAGGATCTCGACAACATGATCGAGCGCATGGAGCGTCTGTCCCGTTCCGGCGACAAGGAAGCCGCCAGGCAATTGCTCGATCAGTTGCAGCAGATGCTCGAGAATCTGCAGATGGCGCAGCCGGGCCAGGGCGAGGGAGCGGGAGAAGATCTGCAACAGTCGCTGAATGAACTCGGCGACATGATCCGCAAGCAGCAGCAGTTGCGCGACAAGACCTATAGGCAGGGTCTGGATTCGCGCCGCGATCACGATGACGGCGAGGAGCGCAGCGGCCGGAATGCCATGGGCGGCTTGCAGCAGGACCAGAAGGCCCTGCATGACAGGCTCCGGACATTGCAGCAGGAGCTCGCCAGGCGCGGAATGGGACCGAGCCAGCCGGACGGCGATCTCGGCCAGGCCGATTCCGCAATGGGTCAGGCCGGCGGCCGGCTTGGCGAAGGCAATGCCGATGGCGCCGTCGACGCGCAGGGCCGGGCGCTCGATGCGCTGCGCAAGGGCGCTCGTAGCCTCGCCGAAGCCATGCAGCAGGGCGAAGACGGCTCGGGCGGCCGATCGGGCCGGCAGAGCGGCGGTCAGACTGATCCGTTGGGGCGGCCGCTGCGGGGCCGCGAGTTCGGCAACGAGACGACCGTCAAGATTCCCGGCGAAATTGACGTGCAGCGGGTCCGCCGCATTCTCGAAGAGTTGCGCCGCCGTCTCGCCGATCCGTCACGGCCGAAGATCGAACTCGATTACATAGATCGGCTGCTTAAGGATTACTGATCGTTCCGCCGGTCTGCGTCGTCAGCGCGCCCGCGACCGCAGAGCGGATATCGGCCACCGAAAACGGCTTGGTGACGACATCATGCACGATGGCGTTGAGACCCGACGCGCGCTCGCGCTGGTCGGCGAAACCTGTCATCAGCAGGATGATCAGGTCGGGGAAATCGCGGGCGACGGCAAGGGCCAGCGCGATGCCGTCCATGATCGGCATCTTGATGTCGGTGAGCAGCAGGTCGAAAGCGCTCGCGTCGCCTGTCAGGATATCCAGCGCTTCGGCGCCGTCAGCCGCGGTCACGGTCTCGTGGCCGTCCATGGCGATGGCGCGGGCGACCAGCGAGCGCATCGAGTCCTCGTCGTCGGCGATCAGAACCCGCGCCATCAGTCAGGCTCCATTTCCGGCGGCAAGATCCTGCCGGTTGAAGAAACGAACATCGATACTGCGGCCTTCCGCCGGCGGGGACGCCAGCCGTGTCCGGAACCAGACATTCTCACCGGGCCTGAGCGCGGGCTGTTCGAGCACCGCGTTCCACGCGTAGATCTCCGTATCATGGGCGTCACGGACGCTGAAGCGCAGGCGCGGCAGTTCGACCGGCTTGCGGGTTTGTGCTGCGATCATGCCTTCGATCACCAGAACTTGCTTGCCGTCGACGGTCTCGGACGACGTCTTGACGTCCTTGAAGGTCAGGCCGCGCAGGTTCACCTCCAGTCCGGCCAGCCGGTAAAACATTGCGGTTTGCGGCAGCAGGCGCACGACTTCGATGCGCCAGATCACGAGAGCCAGCACCATGGCGGCCATCGCGACGCAGAAGGTGTTCAGGGTGATCGCAGGCGGGCGAAGCGCGAATGAGGGTTTGAGCCGGTCGCGGAACCGCGAGGCAGTGGGGAGCAAGCGCGGACGCTTGCCGTCTTGCGGTGTATTGTCCTGTCGGGCCGGCGACGTCCCGACGCCGGCAAGGTCCTGTTGCGTCACTCCGGGTTCCGGGGATTCCGGCAGATCGCTGGCGATCGACGGGCTGTCGACGGACGGCATGTCGCCGGTTTTCGGAAGATCGGTCCATCCCGCCATCTCGTTCGCTCCCGCCATCGTGGGGACGCGAACCCGGGCGATATTGTCAGGCGCCGCCCGCCATGTTTCCTTGCAGCGTGAGCAGCGGACGGTGCGGCCCGTTCCGCCGAAACTTGCGGGATCGACCGCATAGGATGTCGAACAGTGTGGGCAGACAATGTGCATGGACGAATCGCCGGAAGTGACGCTGTCCGAAGTCTACGCGCGGACCGTTAACGAATCGGAAACCATAACCGACGCACAAAAGGACGATGGCGGGGACTCCATGATCTTGATTTGACGCGTTTTCCTCACGCGGCCCAGGAAATCGGAACACAAGGCTTGATCCGGTTCGAAAATGTCGGCTTGCGTTACGGGCTCGGCCCGGAGATTTTGCGCGACATCAGCTTTCATCTTCCCGCCCGCTCCTTTCAGTTTCTCACCGGCCCGTCGGGTGCGGGAAAAACCTCGCTGCTGCGGCTTCTGTTCCTGTCGCTGCGGCCGACGCGGGGGCTTGTCAACCTGTTCGGCCAGGACGTCTCGCTGCAGAGCAAGGATGCGATTGCCGACCTGCGCAAGCGGATCGGGATCGTGTTTCAGGACTTTCGCCTGCTCGACCACATGACCACCTACGAGAACGTCGCATTGCCGTTCCGGGTCATGGGCCGCGACGAATCGACCTACCGCCGCGAAGTGATCGATCTGCTGAAGTGGGTGGGTCTCGGCGAGCGCATGGATGCGCTGCCGCCGGTTCTGTCCGGAGGGGAGAAGCAGCGCGCGGCGATCGCTCGCGCGGTGATCGCGCGGCCGCAGCTTCTGCTGGCGGACGAGCCGACCGGCAACGTCGATCCGACGCTCGGGCAACGTTTGTTGCGACTGTTCATCGAGCTGAACAAGTCCGGCACGGCGGTCATCATCGCCACCCACGACATCGCCCTGATGGATCAGTATGACGCGCGGCGGCTGGTGCTGCATCAGGGACGGCTGCACATCTATGAGTAAGGCGGGAGACGGTCACGATGTGCTGATGGATCTCGGGCGCGAACGCCCGCAGGTTCCGGTCCGCGCGCGCAATATGTCGCCGATCGTGCCGCGTGCATCGATCGCGGGCCGCGCTCTGGCAGCCGTCGTCGCCATCATGACTTTTCTGGCATCGATCACGACCGGGGCGGTGCTTCTGATCGGCGCCTCGGCCACGGAATGGCAGTCGGAGGTCGCGAGCGAAATCACCATCCAGGTGCGGCCCGTCGCCGGCCGCGACCTCGAGCGCGATGTCGCCACGGCTGCCGCCGCGGCCCGCGAGCAACCGGGGATTCTCGATGTCAGGCCGTACTCCAGGGAGGAGTCGGGCAAGTTGCTGGAGCCATGGCTCGGCAGCGGCCTGTCGCTCGACGATCTGCCGGTGCCGCGCATGATCGTGGCGCGCGCCGCGCCGGGGACGAGGCTCGATCTGGAAGGGCTTCGCGGCCGCGGGGCGCAACTGGCGCCGTCGGCCAGCGTGGACGATCATCGCGCCTGGATCGACCGGATGCGGTCGATGACGAACGCAACCGTGTTCGCCGGAATCGGCGTTCTTGCGCTGGTCATCATCGCGACCATTATCTCGGTATCGTTCGCGACCCGGGGGGCCATGGCCGCCAATCGTCCGATCGTCGAGGTGCTGCATTTCGTCGGGGCCAGCGACCGCTACATCGCCAATCACTTCCTGCGGCATTTCCTGTGGCTCGGCTTGAGGGGCGGCGTGATCGGTTGCGTCGCCGCGATGCTGATGTTCGGGTTCTCCGAATCGATCGCCAACTGGTTCTCGGGAACACCGGTGGGAGATCAGTTTGCGGCGCTGCTGGGCACGTTCTCGCTGCGCCCTTCCGGCTATCTCGTGCTGGCGGGCCAGACGGTCCTGATCGCGGCGATCACCGCCTTCGCGTCGCGCCGCACGTTGTTTGCGACGCTCGATGAGATCGATTGAACGGCCGTTCAGGGCCAGCGCGCCATCCCGGCGTTATTACCGGACTCCACTTCGCCCCAAAACACATTAAAGTCGAAGGCCAGGGACATCGAACGGATGAGTGAACGAGCGCGTCACGACAATGCGGAGGCTCCGCGCCGGGCGTCGGCGCGGCGGCGTACGTTGCTCGCGACCCTGGTTGCCGCCGCCGGGATCGCCTTCGTCGGGGCGGCGGTGGGTTTCGTCGGATTTCTGTCGCAACTGCGTGGGGTGGAGATGAAGCCCGCCAGTAACGCCGACGGCATTGTCGTGCTCACCGGCGGCTCGTCACGGATTTCCGATGCCGTCGAGTTGCTGGCCGGCGGCTACGGCAAGCGGCTACTGATTTCGGGCGTTCACCCGACCAATGAAGTCAGCGATATTTCGCGTTCGCTGCCGGACAGCCAGCGGCTGCTGACATGCTGCGTCGATCTGGATCGTTCCGCGGTCAACACCCGGAGCAATGCAAGCGAGACGCGGCGCTGGGTCGACGAACAAGGTTTCCGCTCGCTGATCGTGGTGACATCGAATTATCATATGCCCCGCGCCATCGTCGAACTGTCGCACGCGATGCCGGACGTCACCTTGATTCCGTTCGCGGTCATCGGCGAGAAGTGGCGCGAAGAGCCATGGTGGACAAGCGGCGCGACCCTGCGACTCCTGTTATCGGAGTATGTCAAATACCTCGCCGCGGAGGCGCGGGTTCGTCTGGCCTACCTCGGGCTCGAACCTCTCCCTGGAAACGGCGACCAGCCGGCCGGCGGGGCCGGGGGGCGGCGGGCCGGGGAGGGGGGATAAAAAAAGAAGAGATAGAAAAGAGGGGCGGGACAAGG
>CAZOOO010000140.1:6672-8255 GCA_964581435.1 uncultured Hyphomicrobiales bacterium
GCGGGCTCTATCCTCTCCCTGTACTCGCCTACCCGCCGGCCGGCGCGGCCGGGCCGCGCCGGCCGGCTTCGGGCTAGATAGAAAGAATCTTTTCGCTCTGAGGGACGAGACTTGGGAGTCCGTGTTCGGGTGATGCGTTTTTTCGGTAGCTGCTTTGCCCGAAAACGCTATTAGCGCATGTTCCACAAAGCGGATATCGGTTTTGCGATTAGAAGGCGCGCCGATGACCACCCCGGAATTGGATGCTTGATGATTTCGATCTTTCTGCGCTCGCTGGTCTTCAATCTTCTGCTTTATCTGTCGATGGCGGTCTGGATCGTTGCAGCGCTGCCGACGTTCCTGATGCCGCGCTCGGTGCTTGTCAGGATGGCGAAGGCCTGGGGGCGCTGGAATATCTGGCTGATGCGCGTCATCTGCGGCACGCGGGTCAAAATTCTCGGGACCGAAAGGATCCCGAAAGGTCCCCTGATCTTCGCCTCCAAGCATCAGTCGATGTGGGAGACCTTCGCCCTGTTCAGTTTCATCGATCAGCCGGTCTTCATCCTCAAGCGCGAGCTGACATGGATTCCGTTCTTCGGCTGGTATCTGATGAAGACGGGCATGATCGGCATCGACCGCAAGGCCGGCCTGCGCTCGCTCAAGATGCTGGCCCGGATGACGCGGGAGCAGGTGCGTCTCGGGCGTCAGTTCGTCATTTTCCCGGAAGGGACGCGGCGTCCGATCGGAGCCCCGCCAGCCTACAAGAGCGGCGTCGCCATGATCTATGCCGAAGGCGGCGTGCCGTGTGTTCCGGTGGCCCTCAACTCCGGCCTTTGCTGGCCGCGCCGGACGTTCCTGCGCTATCCGGGAACGATTACGGTCGAATTCCTTGATCCGCTGCCGCCGGGATTGCGGCGCAATGAATTCATGTCGCGCCTGACGGCGTCGATCGAAGGGGCGACCGCCTCCCTGGTCGAGGCGGGGCTGCGCGAGCGGGCGCGGCTGTTGGGCCGGGCGCCGGATGCGGGAGCGGCCGGGGGGTAGAGCAAAATCTCCAAGAGAGACAGGCTACAGCTTCGGTTCGACGCTTGCGCAGCGCGCCTACCGAGGCATCGGCGCGTCATTATGCAGCAGCTCAGCCAGCTTGTGCAGTTTAAGGTCGCGAAAGCCCTGCGACTCGATCGACTTCACGGTCGACAAGACATAGTCCCGGTTATGCCCGGAGCGGCCGTGCCCTTGCCGGACATAACGGACCTGGTCGGCCAGCGCCAGCCGTCCGGCGTACTGGGCATGACCGCGGTCGACCACGTAAGCGAGGGCGCTGACCCGCCGGCGCGCGTCGTCCTCGAGCCAGACGGAGCGCGTCACCTCGCGGTAGACGTGGGTGGTCTGCTCGCGCTCCCGCAAATATGCGATCGTCGCCTCGCGCCGGCTGGCCGCAACCCGGAATGCGATGCCCCGGCAGGCGCCCCCCCGGTCGAGCCCGAGAACCAGCCCCGGCCTCTCCGGCGTCCCGCGATGGTCGAACGAATAGACGCAGAGCGCCCGGTGCTCGCCGATCAGCCGCGCCGGAACCTGCTCGGCGAAATCGAATCCGGGTCTCC
>CAZOOO010000141.1:0-8223 GCA_964581435.1 uncultured Hyphomicrobiales bacterium
CCGGCTGTGTACCAGCCGCCACGCCGACGTCAGACCGATTACGGGAGGCAGTCGAGACGGAGGCCAGGGCCGATGGCGCGCTCGTCCCCATCAACTGATGCCGCCATCGCCATGCTGCGCGACCTCATGGCCGCCGAGACGCTGATCGAGGTGCTCGCCGCCACCGCGCCGCTCACCGTTGCCGAGGCCGGCGGTGCGGCGGCTCTCGTTGCCTCCTGCGGTCGCCGCACCGGAGCGCGGTTCTGGTCGGTAGCGCCGCTTCCCGATGCGCTGTGGGAGCGCATGGCCGCGGAGCATCAAGCGCAGTACCGGGCAAACGTGGGCGACACAGATAGCTGACGACTATTTCCGCCGATTGGTCTTCGGTCGATCCTCGGGAGCCTCGACATAGCTCCAGACTTGGCCGCGTCGATTCTTTTGCCCAGGCTTCATCAGCCATTTTCTGGCGGCTTCCTTGGAGCAGCCTTCTGCATCAGCCGCCCACCTCAAGGATGGATAGATGCGGGACTCCTCCGCATCTTCAACCCTTATGCGGTGGCCGTTGGGGTAGCGCCAAGCGGCGCATCACGGCGCTTCTCTTGAAAACCGAAGCCAATGGCTGCACGGCCGGAGAAGCCGCCGCCGCGTTTGAAAAGGCTGAGGAGCTTGTCGGTAAGTACGGCATCGATCCGGGCTCGTTCCGGTGGCCGCCGAGGCCCTCGACGGAGTTCGGCTCGGCGACATCAGGCACGGACGTGCCGAGGCCGCCACGGAGCTCCAGTGCGAACCGAGGAAAGGGCATCGGCAAGCTCGCCGAGCGATTGATCGTCGAGCATCCCGACTGGACTTATGCGGCGATTGCTGCCGAGGTGAACCGTCTGGTCGACGGTGCGAAGGCCAGCGAGAAGTCGGTCAGGTGGTACGCAAGCCGGATGCGGAGGCGCGGCGAAGATATGCCGCTCAGGCGGCGGGCGGGAGGTCGCCCGCCAAAAGCCGCCTCCTGATCGCCTTGCGGACACGGTGCCACTTGCCCTGCTTGAAGCTCAAGCTTCGATACCAGGCGGCGTGCTCCTCCATGAACGCCCATTCCTCGGGGTCGTCGGGGTGATCTCGCATCACCTCGTCGGCCATGGCCTCGATCTCCTCGCGGGGAACGAGGCGGGGCAGGATCGAGCCCTCGACCACGGCCCAGCCGATGCCGATCACGATGGGTGAAACCGCCACCGCGATCGCTAACCATTTCAGGATGAACCAGAGCCAGTCGGGCATTATTCGCAATTATCAGGCGGTTAGTATAATAATCGCATTTATATTGCGAATTATGGCATGATCGCAACGCCGTTTCCTTCTGTTGCAGCGCTCCGCCTCCGAATGTTGGTATTCGGAGGTACAGCGTGTCGCTTGCGGTCGTTTTCGGAACAAACCTGCGTCATCATCGTAAGGCAAAACACCTGACGCAGGCGGAGCTTGCCGAGAAGGTGGCGCTCTCGACCGAAATGATAAGCAAGATCGAGCGTGGGATCGCCTCGCCGTCGTTCGTGACGATCGAGAAGCTGGCCGAGATTTTAGGCGTGCCGGAGGTAGTCTTCTTCGGCGTCGGTCTGATCGTCACGACTGATAGCGAGAGGACGCGCATCCTCTCGAAAATTCAAACCAAGCTGTCTCGCTTGAATGAGGATCAACTGGTGCGCGCCGACAAGATGCTCAGCGCATTGGCCGACTGAATCTCTCCTTTCGTTGACAGCGCCTATTCTTGCTCAGACCAGTTCGTGCCTTTATTCTCCAACTGAGTCGCGGTTGGGGCTGAGGTGCGAAGTGGGTGGTCATATATTAGGCACGCACGGTCCCGAAGCAGCGTTTCGGATAGGTGCCAGCATTGGGGTCGGCGTATGACCCTTACCCTTCAAGTCCCTGGGGACGGTAATACGCTTCATGCTGCACTCGTTACCGCTGCAACGGGAGCCGTAGGTGGCTTTGCCGCTTTTGCGTTTGCGACCTCTACCGGTATTGACACTGCCCTCGCTGAGCCTGCGGTTCGTGAGCTCCTCGGTACTGGGCAATTCCAACTGGTGGTTGGGCTCGACGCAATCACTGACACGGCAGCAGTCGCGGCGCTCCAGACCGCGAAGGCGGCGTTACCGAAAGCATCTATCTCGTTATTTTACAATCCGAAGGGTGGCGTTCTGTACCATCCAAAGACGATGTTCTTCAAAAAACCGGTGGGCGGGCTATGCCTCACAGGTTCGGGCAATCTGACTCTTGGCGGCCTTCGCAATAACTGGGAAGCGTTCTGGAGGGCAGACGTCTCCGCCGCTGATGCGACCGCGCTTGAGGCACAGTGGGCCAAGTGGATAGCCGATCACAAAGATAATCTCCTTCCGGTGGATGACCCGCGGGTCATCGCGCAGGCGGCGCTCAATGCGAAGACGAGAGCGAAGATTCAGAAGGCGGTAAAAGAGACTGACGCAGAGGCACTTGCCGCGCTGGAGGAAGAAGCAGCCGACGCAGTCTCGCTGAATCCATTTCTGATCGCCGAGGTGCCGAAGAATCGGCCAGGCCAAGCTGATTTTGGAATCGAAACTTACGAGGGTTTCTTCGGCGTCACTATCGGTAAACCACGAAAAGTCACTTTCTACCAAGTCAGGCCGGACGGATCGCTTGCACCGCCGGAGCACCGGCAAGCGGTGGCGGTAAAAAGCAGCAACTACCGCTTTGAAGTCGAAGCACTCAGCGGGCTACAGCACCCAGCCAACAACCACTTCATCCTCGTGTTTGAGCGCATCGGTAAGTCTGAGTACAGATATGTGCTTTTGAAGCCTGGCGAGATAGGTCATACAAGTGTACAGAAATTCTTGGACGACAACTACTTCGTCTCAGGCAATTCGAAGCGTAGGCGTGTGGTGACGCGGAGCGACGTCCAAGCTGCCTGGGCCGATAACCCCTTACTGCTCCACTAGTGGCAGAGCAGTAGCACCTCGGTTGTTCCCTTCGAAGCCTTGTTCAGCGATGTCACGTTGAGTTTCATATGCTCAAGGGTCGCTAGTTGCTCCACCTGGACATCCTTGAAGTGCTGTTTCGCGAGGCTGACGACCGCATCCAGCGCCATTACGCGTGGCCGAGCTTCCATGCTGGGGTCGTATCCAGAATAGGAGAGGACGAGCGGTACCCGGAGGGCGGCTACCCCGGCAAAAAGCGCAGAGAACGCAGCCGGAGCCTCTGACTTGATGCAGAAAGGCGATTGATGCCGCCCAGCTCTGTAGCCGCCACGGCTCTGGATGCCGCCGCCGCCAAGATTGCTCTTCGTGATGTTGGGATCGTCCCCGAGAGCTATGGTTTCAAGACTGTGATAAAAGCGGCTGTAGTGGTCGCGGGTGTATGGCGGGTCCGCATAGACCACCGACGGCTTAAGTGCAGGCTTGGCCAGCGCCTCCCGGAAATCCCCTCGAACGGCCACGTGGTCACGTCTGACGACTGAAAGCCTCTCGTACTGACGCAGATAGCTCATAAAAACTGAACGGGCCGAGAGGCCGCGCTCGGCGATAATCTTCTTGACGACATGACGCTTCGGTACGCCAGACTTATCTCTCGGCCGTATCGGTTGAGCGAACTGCTTGCCGATCGAGTTTACCAAGTGGCTGGCTGTACTTAGTGTGGCAGCCAGCAGAACCGAGTTCTGACGATCGCGTGCTAGATTCGCGATAGCGTCCAACTCGACGGCCTGTGCGTAGCTGAAGTATTGTCCGCCGAAGTGCCGTACGCACACCGTGTCGGCCCCAGGTAGCCCTAGCGCTTCGATCCTAGCCCGCGTCTCGCGTACCGTGTCGCCAAGTGACGAACCTGCATCCAGTTTATCGCTACTCAGGCTCGCAAGGTTGCCCAGATCGAGAAGCTCGCACAATGGCTCAATGTCGCCGCGCATCGCATTGAGCGCTATCTTGTTCTCTAGCTTTATAAGCGGATCGACCGCCTCGCGGAGCGTGGCTCCGCGATGATCGTCGTCGAGCGTCTTCTCGATGGATGCTACAGACCAGGCTGGATCACCATTCAAGACGGCCTCCGCCAACACCCGCGCATATTCCTGGATGTCCACAGCCATGACTCTACGGCGTTGGGAGAGGTACCGAGACACGGTGGCTGAGCCGGAGAAAAGGTCGCAGACCGGACCGCCCGAGGGGTCGGCGCGGTCGATGGCTTGCTCTATGGCCCCCAAAACCCGGAGCTTGCTCCCGAGATAGTGGATTGGTCGGAAGACAAAGTTAGGGACAGGGTCGCCGAACCACTCCGTCCCTGCATCGTGAACTTTTACCGCGCCATTTTTCGGCAAGACTTTGCTATCCTTTTAGCCCTAAACTCGAATCGGCCAACGGCCAGCTTGACGACAAAACACCGTGAGGGCCATGAGAAGCAAGCCAAGAGCCTCCGCAGCGTTAGTCCCGCTACCGCGCCTGTTGGACGGAAGCAACGACTTCACGCGCGAGGCGAAGCTTTGCGTCGGAGAGGCTCAGACCGGCAGTGCCATTATCCATGGTGAGAACCTATCGGTTCTCGACTCCCTCGGCGAGGCAATCAAGGGACGGGTAAAATGCGTCTACATAGATCCGCCATACAATAACGCCGAGGTATACAGACATTACGACGACCGGCTCGGCCGCCGTGTTTGGCTGGATCGTATGACACATCGCATGAGAGCGTTGAAGGAGACGCTGACGGTCGATGGGTCCCTGTGGGTTTCTATCGACGATAGCGAGTTGCACAGCCTCAGACAGATCGGTGACGATGTATTCGGTCCAGAGAACTTTATCTCATCGGTAGTCTGGAACCACCGCAAAACCAGGGAAAATCGCAGGCCGTTCTCCACGAACCATGAGTACATTTTGTGCTTCGCGAGGAGCGCAGAAGCGTTCAAGCGTTCGAGGAACCTGTTGGCAGCGCCGCCGGAAATACTCAGCCGGTACAAGAACCCTGATAAGGACCCGAGGGGTGCGTGGCAGTCAGTATCCGCCAACGTTCAAGACGGCCATGCCACAAAGTCGCAGTTCTACAAGCTGGTAGCGCCGAATGGACGGCTGCACCAGCCGCCGAAAGGGCGCTGTTGGGTTTACAATCAGGCCAAGATGGAGGCTGAGATACGCGCCGGTCGCATCTACTTCGGCCGCGACGGGAACGCTGTACCTCGCATCAAGAAGTACTTAAGCGAGGCGAAAATCGGGGTCGCCCCTTCGACGCTTTGGATGGCTGACGAAGTGGGTACGACGGACTCAGCGAAAAAACACCTGATGGCGCTACTCACGAAGGAAGCTGTGTTCGATACGCCGAAGCCCGAAGGGCTGGTACACCGCATTCTCCACATTGCCAGCAACCCAGGGGACCTGGTCCTCGACGCCTATTTGGGCTCCGGGACCACTGCGTCAGTCGCGATGAAGATGGGACGCGATTTCCTCGGCATCGAACAGGGGCCTCACATCACTACCCATTGCGTAAAGAGATTGCAGGCCGTTTACGATGGAGAGGCAGGCGGCATTAGCCCCTTGGTCGGATGGAAGGGCGGTGGCGGCTGTACATTTTACTCTCATCGGTCGAAGCTCACGCGCGTCTGAGTTTTTTTACCCCTCTTTGGCCCCACCTTTCCGCAAGACACGTAGCTGGCGTGGGTGGCGAGAATGGTGCCGGAAGAGGGGATTGAACCCCCGACCTTCGGTTTACAAAACCGCTGCTCTACCGCTGAGCTATTCCGGCCCCTGCGACACCGAGATTCGGTGCCTATTCGGTACTTATCCGGATTGCGCCGACCTTAAGCGCATGATCCGATTTGCGTTTTAGCCTCCAGGCCCTCCGATTACAAATCATTGCACTACCACTGTACTGCGCTGGCCCAAGACGAGACGATAAACCAAAACACGGGCGGACAACAGCGGCACAGGCCTGCGCGACTGACGCTACTGCTGCACGGAAACCTGCTTGTGGCGGCACGTGGGTATCGTCAATGCTTCGTCCTCGTCGATATCGCTGGACTCCGCGTTAACGACTCGATGGCGGGATTGTTTGCATTTGAACTTCCGCGCATCCCGACACGTTAGGCTTACCGGAAGTTTCGTTAGCAGCCTTAACCCTTGCCGGCGTCGGTTCGGCTAGGGTTTGCCGTAACCCGGGATCCAGTGAATGCGTATCGGACTAGTGTTGGCCATTTTGATCGGGACCTCGTTGACGGCTCTGGCCGATAGCGGTCCGGTGATTGTGATTCCCGGGCGTCCCGGCGTTCCCATCATCATCAACGGTGTCGATGCATCCTATGCCGTCGTCGAGGGCGACTGGGGGCTTGCCCGGAGGATACACGTGCAGCCCACGGTGTACGGCGGACGCTACGTCGATTTCGAACCATATGCCGGTCATTATTATCCGAGTCTCGGTCGCGCGTCCGGTTACGGCCGTCTGGAAATCGAGCCGCCGCCCGATCGCAAGCTGCCGCGGCGAGCCGAAAGCTTTCATCGGTCGTGGTCGGCCCGTTCCGACCCGACGCCCGCGCAATCCGACATTCCGCAGATGCCGCCTCCGGTGATCCTCGCGCCGGAGATCGGCCCCTCGGGCTTGCCTGTACGCCGTCGCTGAGATCGGAAAGCACGACCTGAATCGACTAAAGGAAACGGCAGGAGAGAGTAATGCGTCAGATGATTTCCGGAATGGTCGCGGCTGCGGCCATCGTGGCTGCAAGCGCTGCTCCCGCGATGGCATGTGGAGGGGTGTTCGCGGGCGGATGTGCTCCATGCCTGTCGTACGGTCCCTGCGCATCGGGCTATTATCCTGGTTATTACGGTTTCGCCGGCTATGAGCGCCTGCCGTCTCCGACGCAATACTTCTATGTCAATCAAGGGCCGGTCTTCAGCGGTCCCGGCAACTTCGCGCCGGTACCGACCTATCAGGAAAGCGCCGTTGCCGGATGGAATGCCTACAGCCGTCCTTATTTCTATCCTTACGACGGCGGCCGTTACGCCCACGCCATGCATCACTATTATGACGGCGCGCCCGTGACCGGTCCGGTCGTGTACAGCTATCGCTGGGATCGTAACCGGCATTACGGCCATGCTTCGCGCCATGGCTATCGCGCCGCTCTTCCGCGCGTGATTTACGGATCGGAGCATCATCATGATCACCGTCATTCGGCGCAGTATCGTCAACCCTGATCGGCGCGCCTGAAAACAAACGCTTGCTCGCGATACCCGATGCGGGCGGGACCTTTCATACCGTCAGTGCATGAGGCCGAGACGGCTGGCGCCGATATAGAGCGCCAGTACCGCGGCATTCGAGACATTAAGGCTCTTGATGTGGCCGGGCATATCGAGGCGCGCAACCGCGCTGCATGTGTCCCGCGTCAATTGCCGCAGACCTTTGCCTTCGGCGCCGAGCACCAGAACCAATGGCTGCCGCAACTGGAGGGCGGCGAGATTTTCGTTGCCGGCGCTGTCGAGGCCGACGGTCATGAAGCCGCGGTCGTTCAGTCCCGTCAGCGCTCTTGCCAGATTCTGCACCAGCACCAGCGGCACAACCTCCAGTGCGCCGGAGGCGGACTTTGCCAGCACGCCGGTGGCCTCGGGACTGTGGCGCGCCGTGGTGACGATCGCCTTCACCGCAAAAGCTGCGGCCGACCGCATGATCGCGCCGACATTGTGCGGATCAGTGATCTGGTCGAGCACCAGCACGATGCCTTCCGGCGTCAGGGTCTCGATATCGGGCGAGGGCAGGGGATCAGCTTCGGCGAGCAGTCCCTGATGCACCGCGTCGGGGCCGAGGCGCTGGTCGATCGCGCTCGGACGTACGATCTCGGGCGTGATCGGTGTATCGATGCTTTCATGTGTGAGCCGCCGCGCAGCGTTTTCCGTGAGCAGCAATTTCCGGATGCGGCGGCGAGGATTGGCCAGCGCGGCTGTCACCGTATGCCAGCCGTAAAGAACCGCCGGACCGTCGGGGCCGGTCTCGCGGTCCTTCCGCGCCGAACCATGCTTCGGCGGACGATTCCGGTCTCTGGCGCTCTTGGTGGGGCTGTCGCTCCATGGCCGTGAAACCCGCCGGAATCGCGGTCTTCGATCACGATCGCTCATGTGTGCTTGTCTTGGATAGTACGGGATCTATCGAGAAAATCGTAATTGGAGATTTGGAATGGTGGGGGAGGTAGGACTCGAACCTACGAAGCCATGAGGCGGCTGATTTACAGTCAGCTCCCTTTGCCACTCGGGACACTCCCCCGCAACG
>CAZOOO010000142.1:0-8200 GCA_964581435.1 uncultured Hyphomicrobiales bacterium
GGCTCAGGTGCAAGGACCGTTCAAGACGCGGAAGGAAGCGGAGGACGCCTGGAGGATCGTGTCCGAGGAAAATCGCTACCGCGCCGGCGTGCGCTTCTCGATCGTGGAAGAGCCGAACCGCATGGCGGGCTGAAGCGCATCCATCTTGAAAGAAAAAGCGTCCAAGGAAGCAACGGCCCTGCCCGGCGGATCGGGCAGGGCCGTTTGTTGGTTCAGCAGGCGGATTGTTGCCGCTTAAGGAGGCGTCGCGGCATAAGTCTTTGGAATTAAACGGACTTTCATCGGAACAGAGTTGCTGCTAAGTTGCATGGTTACCGTCAGGTTAAAAGGCGGCAGCATCTGCGGGAAAGGCTACCGATGTCGGACTCACCGGACGTTGGAAGGGGTGTGGCGGAAACGGCGAAGCCGCGGCGGCTGCGCGACGCGCTGTGGCAGGCCCGGATCGAGGCCGCCGACCGCACCGGCGTCGTCGTCGATCTGCGCGACGCGGACGTGGCGCGGCTTGAGATCTTGAACGAGGCGCTCGATCCGCTGTTCGCGCAAGTGCCGGATCAAATCGATCTGTTCGATCGGGGTATCAGCAAAGGGGACACGCCGCGGCTGTGGGTCGATGTCGTCGCCCATGTCCTGATGGGACGCGACAAGCGTTTGTACCGTTTCGTGCAGGATACCCGCTTCGGCCGGATCGTGCTCGCGGAATCCCATGATGCGGCTGCGATCGTCAAGGCAGTCACGGATTATGTCGCCCGCCGCATGATCGAGCGCGAGCGTGCGCTGTCGGCGTCGCCGTTGTGGGAGCGAGCGGAGGCGATAAGGCCGTACCGGGGCTTCTGGATGTTTGCGTCCGGTTTCATAGCCGGCGTCGTCGCGCTTTTCGGCGTTGCGCTATTCGCAGCGCTCGGGACTCCGTGAGGCCATAGCGTTTTCGAGCGAAGCCATGTCTTCGAGCCGCGGCGATCCCGGCGCGGCGCGTCATTTCCCGGCCGGCGATACCCGCAACAGGCGTCCGGCGGAGCTATCGGTCAAGAGCCACAATACGCCGTCCCGCCCTTGGCGGACGTCGCGGATGCGCTCATTGAGATCTTGCAGCAGGCGTTCCTCGCCGGTAACCGCATCGCCGCTGAGCGAGAGGCGGACCAGCATCCTGCCCGACAGCGCGCCGATGAAAAGGCTTCCGCTCCACGACGGAAACAGCGTGCCGGTATAAAAGGCCATGCCGGAGGGCGAGATCGACGGCACCCAGTATTTCACCGGCTGCTCCATGCCCTCCCTCGCGCTGCCGGCATGGATTTTCGCGCCGCTGTAATCGACGCCGTAGCCGATCACCGGCCAGCCGTAGTTCTTGCCTTTGCGGATGATGTTGACCTCGTCGCCGCCGCGCGGGCCGTGCTCGACCTCCCAAAGGCCGCCGGTCGCCGGATTGAAGGCAAGACCCTGTTGGTTACGATGGCCGTAGCTCCAGATTTCTGGTTTGGCGCCGGCGCGGCCGACGAACGGATTGTCCGCGGGCACCGAGCCGTCGGGCGCGATGCGGATCACCTTGCCGAGGTGGTTGGCGAGATTCTGCGCTTCGTCGCGATGGCTGAAATGCTCGCCGAGCGTCACGAACAGGTTGCCGTCGTCAGCTTGCGCGATGCGGCAGCCATAGTGATTGCCCGACGACGGCGGGCCCTCCTGCCGGAAAATGATCTCGACGCCCTGAAGCCGATCCTCACCCAATCGGGCGCGTGCAACGGCGGTTCGTCCGCCGCCTTCGGTCCGCTCCGCGAAGCAGAAATAGAGGGTGTTGTTTTCCGCGAACGACCTGTCCAGCGCAACGTCCAGCAGCCCGCCCTGACCGGAGGCCCAAACGCCCGGCGCGTTCTTGAGCGGCGGCGACAGATCGCCGTCTCGGCTGACGATACGAAAGCGACCGGGCCGTTCCGTGACCAGTACCCGCCCGTCCGGCAGCAAGGCGAGCCCCCAAGGATGGACCAGGCCGCTGGCGACGGTTGAGACTTGGATCGGCCCGGCTGACGACCGGAACGATTTGCTTTCGCTGCGCGCGTCGGTGGCGAAGAGAGTGGCGAGGACGGCCGCCGCGCCCAGAATCATCCTGACCCGCAAGAGGAGTGTTGTCATCGAACGCTCCTGACGATGGGCGACGGCCACACGGAGAGACATGGGCGGCCGTCACAAAATCGCGAAGAGGCCAGATGTAAATTACAAGGAAGGCTCAGACCCCGATTGGCATGGCCATCGCGACCTTGATGGACATCATCGCGAAGGCGACGGAAAGGACGACGGCAAACGCAGCGATCGCCAGGGAAGCCGCGACCGCATGGGTCAGACGCGCGGATGCGACGGGCGCGAAGCGTCCTCCAAACCATCCGCCCGAACCCGGCGATTGCATCATTGTCGGATCTCCACAAGCATTGGCGAATCATTTCCAGCCGCGGACAATCTTTCACCAGGCGCGGGCAGGATTGGGGCAAGCCTCGAATGAGACGAAGCGGTCCCCGCGATCGGCAATGTCGAAGCCGGTCCAACGCCGACCGCGCGGATCAGGCCCTCGCGATTCCGACCGTAGCATCGCCCGAAGACGCCGTATCGCCGTCCATGGTCACAAAGCCGGGATGCCGTTCAACCCGCCGCAGCCAGGCGCGGACCGATGGGAACGTGGCGAGGTCGAAGTCGCATTGGTCGGCGAGATGAGTGTAGGCGTAAAGCGCGATGTCGGCGATGGTCAGTTGGCCGGCGGCGAAAAAGTCATGGGTTCTGAGATGGTTCTCCATGACCTGGAGGGCCGCATAGCCGCGTTCCATCCAGTCTTCCAGCGCGTGGGTCTGCAGGTCGCGGCCCCCTTTGACCAGCGACAGCCAGAAATAGGCGGCGCCGATGTTGGGCTCCAGCGCGTGCTGTTCGAAGAACATCCACTGCAATGCTTCGGCGCGTTCGATCGGTGAGTCCGGCGCCAACGTGGTTCCGATCGCGACATACCACAGGATCGCATTGGACTCCGCGAGGTATCGCCCTTCCGCCACTTCCAGCAACGGCACCTGTCCGCTCGGGTTCTTCGCGAGAAAATCCGGCGTGCGGCTTTCGCCACGCAGGATATCGATTTCGATGGTATGATGAGGAATGTCAAGGAACGTCAGCGCGAGGCGAACCTTATAGCTGTTTCCCGAGCGCTGCATCGAATAAAGCTTGTACATTTCGCGTGGCCCCCGATATGGCGCGGTGAGGCTGCTGATTTCGCATCTGACAATTTTTATCTGACAATGAGGATGGCTTCGAACCGACGCAAGGCCTCGACTCTGGAGCATATTGAGGTGGACGACAAGCAGCGCCGCGCGAATAGCCGGGAATTGCCGTCATGCGGGATTTTTTCGACCAGATCATTCCGTCCAGGAAGCGTCGCGGATCACATTGCGTTGAAAGCGCCGCTGTCCAAGCACGAGCTGTCCCCCGTGAAGTACGATCGTCGCCATGAGCGCGAGCGGGATGCCGGTCGCGGTGCCGATCTCGTGCGGCGAGGTCAACGCCGTGGCGAGGCTCAGCGTTGCGGCCTTGACGTGATCGGCGCGGAAACGTCCATCGCAAGCTTCTTGCGGTGCAGTGTAACGCACACTAATGTGTTGCGATCCCGATCAATGAAGTAGCGTGGATATGGTGACCGGCCACGCCTGCTAGGAGATGACGATGTCGTTCCTGTCCGCTGCGCTCGATCGCGTGAAGCCGTCCGCGACCATCGCGGTCACGGATAAAGCACGTCGGCTCAAGGCGGAGGGACGAAATGTGATCGGTCTCGGCGCGGGCGAGCCGGATTTCGACACTCCGGCCAATATCAAGCTGGCCGCGGTTCATGCCATCGAGGCCGGCAAGACCAAATATACCGCGGTCGATGGCATCCCCGAACTGAAGCAGGCGATCATCGCCAAGTTCCAGCGCGACAACGGGCTGGCCTACAAGCCGAACCAGATCATTGTCGGCACCGGCGGCAAGCAGGTGCTCTACAACGCGCTGATGGCGACGATCAATCCGGGCGACGAGGTGGTCATCCCGGCGCCGTACTGGGTCAGCTATCCCGAGATGGTGGCGCTGGCGGGAGGCGAGCCCGTGCCGGTGGTCTGCACGGCGGAATTCGGATTCAAGCTGCAGCCCGAGGCGCTGGAGCGAGCGATCACGCCGAAGACCAAGTGGATCATTCTCAATTCGCCGTCGAACCCGACCGGCGCGGCCTACACGCGGGCCGAACTGAAGGCGCTGACCGACGTGCTGGTGAAGCATCCGCAGGTCTGGGTGATGACCGACGATATGTACGAGCATCTGATCTATGACGAGTTCGAATTCACCACTCCGGCGCAGGTCGAGCCGAAATTGTTCGATCGCACCCTGACGGTCAACGGCGTGTCAAAGGCCTATTGCATGACGGGTTGGCGCATCGGCTATGCCGGGGGTCCCGCGCAGCTGATCAAGGCGATGGCGACGATCCAGTCGCAATCGACATCGAACCCGTCGTCGATCTCGCAATGGGCGGCGATGGAGGCCTTGAACGGTCCGCAGGGATTCATCGAAGCGAACAATAAAATCTTCAGGGAGCGCCGCGACCTCGTGGTGGCGATGCTGAACCAGGCCGAGGGCATTGAATGTCCGCGGCCGGAAGGCGCGTTCTACGTCTATCCGTCCTGCGCCGGCACCATCGGCAAGACCACGCCGTCGGGCAAGAAGCTCGAGACGGACGAGGATTTTGTCACCGAACTGCTGGAGGCCGAGGGCGTCGCGGTGGTGCAAGGTTCGGCGTTCGGTCTCGGACCGGCGTTCCGCATCTCCTATGCGACTAAAACGACGGATCTCGAAGAGGCCTGCAAGCGAATCCAGCACTTCTGCGGCGATTTGCGCTGATCGCCTGATAGGCTTCATGCGATGCGCCGATGTCAGGGGCCGATGTCGGAGGAGTCTTCGCGTCCGCGTCGGCGATACTTGACCTCTTGCCTAAGGACACTTGCCCACGGTCTCGAATGCCCACCATCTCGAATGCCCACCATCTCGAATGGATAATTCCTGACGTTCATTAAGTTTTAGCAACGTGCCGGCATATTGTATCGTAATGTGGCGATCGCCTTGTTTTGGACATGACGGTTCCATCATGTCCCACGCCTTTCCCGATTCCAAGCGGAGATCATTCATGAACTTTCCGAAACTTCTCGCCGTGGCCGCGGTGACGCTCGTCGCGTCAGTTGCGGGCGCCCATGCCCAACATGGGGTCCAGGCCGGCGTCCTCGAATGTGAGGGCGGTCAGCATGTGGGGTATATCGTTGGTTCGACAACGGAATTGCAATGCGTCTTCCGCAGCAGCACCGGAGCGCCGCCTGAACCGTATATCGCACGCATCCAGCGCTTTGGCCTTGACCTTGGCGTTACTCAGCAGACCGGCTTGGCATGGGTGGTCCATGCGCCGGGTGGCCGGTTGGGCCGCGGCGCGCTGGCCGGTCACTTCGGCGGGGTCGGCGCCAACGCGACGGTCGGAGTCGGGATCGGCGCGAACCTGCTGGTCGGCGGTTCCGGCAATTCGATCTCGTTGCAGCCGTTGAGCCTGCAAGGCCAGACCGGCCTCAGCGCCGCGGCGGGCATCGTCGACGTCGATCTGCGCCCGGCGGATCTGCGTGCACCGCCTCGCTACAAGCGGCATCGGCATCGCCATCATCATCGGCACCATCACCATCACTGATCGGATCGGACGACCATAGGGGCCCGCGAAAGCGGGCCTCTTTACTTTTGGCCAGCGTCGGCCCGGTCCGCCCGGCGGCCTGACGACTGATCCGGGTGGCGCGTTTGCCGGAACGTCAGTGTGGCCATCGTCCAAGGCGTTTTCCCGCTTGCCAAATTCCGCCCGCGGGAGGAGCATGGCCAGCGCCGACCCAATCATGGGCCGACTTCCAGACCAGGAGGCGGCGATGGGACAAGACCTCAGAAGTTCTCACGGGGGTTCTCAAGGCACTCAAGCGTCGGGCCCCCGGTGCATTGCGCTGGTGGGCCCGTTCCAGAGCGGTAAAACCACGCTTCTCGAAGCCATCCTCGCCCGAACGGGCGCCATCCCCAAAGCAGGCAGCGTCGATCAAGGAACCAGCGTCGGCGACGCCGGCGCCGAGGCTCGCCAGCACAAAATGGGAGTGGCCCTCACGCCGGCCACCACCTGCTTCATGGGCGAAACCTACACCTTTATCGACTGTCCGGGTTCGATCGAATTCGCGCACGACATGCGCGCGGCGATTCCCGCGGTCGATGCGGCGGTGGTGGTGTGCGAGGCGGACGAGCGCAAGCTGCCGCAGTTGCAGATCATCCTGCGCGAACTGGAAGATCTGAATATTCCCCGCTTTCTGTTCCTCAACAAGATCGACAAGGCGAACACGGGCGTTCGCGAAACCTTGGCGACGTTGCAGCCGGCGTCGCGAACGCCGCTGGTGCTGCGGCAGATTCCGATCTGGAACGGCGATTTGATCGCCGGATTTGTCGATCTCGCGCTGGAGCGCGCCTTCGTCTACCGCGAGCATATGGCTTCCGAAGTTGTCCAACTGCACGTCGGCGATCTCGACCGCGAGAAGGAAGCGCGGTTCTCGATGCTGGAGACACTCGCCGATCACGATGACGCGCTGATGGAGCAACTGCTTGAGGACATCGCGCCGCCGCGGGATGCGGTGTTCGATGACCTCGCGCGCGAACTGCGCGAAGGCCGGATCTGCCCTGTATTGCTCGGCTCGGCTGCGCGCGAGAACGGCGTGTTTCGGTTGATGAAAGCGCTGCGCCACGAAGCCCCCGGCATCGGCGAGACCGTCAAGCGCATGGGCGTCGCCGAGAGCAAGGAGGCTTTGGCCTGCGTGTTCAAGACCGTGCACCTCCAGCACGGCGGCAAGCTGTCGCTGGCGCGGGTGCTGACCGGGCGTTTCGAGGATGGTGCGGCGGTGCAGGCATCCTCGGGCGAAGCGGGGAAAATATCCGGCATTTTCGCCGCCACCGGCGCGCAGGAGACCAAGCGCGCATCGGCGGGCTCGGGCGAGGTGGTGGCGTTGGGCAAGCTCGAACCCGTCAAGACTGGCGACACGCTGACGACCGCCAGGACCGCGCCGCCCTCGCTGGTCAGCATCGCGCCGTCCGCGCCCGTGCTGGCGATGGCGCTTGCCGCCGGCGACCGCAGGGACGACGTCAAGCTCGGACAGGCTTTGATCAAGCTCAACGAGGAAGACCCTTCGCTCGCCGTCGTTCACAACGCGCAGACTCACGACACCGTGCTGTGGGGACAAGGCGAGATGCACCTGCGCGTGGCGCTGGAACGGCTGCGCGATCGCTTCGGCGTCGACGTTTCTTCGCATCCGCCCGCGATCGGCTATCAGGAAGCGATCCGCAAGCCGGTCAGCCAGCGCGGACGCCATAAGAAGCAGTCCGGGGGGCACGGCCAGTTCGGCGACGTGGTGCTGGAAATCAGCCCGCTGTCACGCGGCGCCGGCTTCGTCTTTGCCGACAGGATTGTCGGCGGCGCGGTGCCGCGCAATTATATCGGCGCGGTCGAGGACGGCGTGGTGGATGGACTCGCGCGCGGTCCCCTCGGTTTTCCGGTGACCGACGTGCAGGTGACGCTGACCGACGGATCCTACCATAGCGTCGACTCCTCGGATCAGGCGTTCCGCACCGCCGCCCGCATCGGGATCGTCGAGGCATTGCCGAAATGCCAGCCGGTGCTGCTGGAGCCCATTGATGTGGTCGAGATCGTTTGCCCGAGTGAGGCGACCGCGAAGGTCAATGCGATCCTGTCGGCTCGTCGCGGCCAGATTCTTGGCTTCGACAGTCGCGAGGGCTGGCCCGGCTGGGACTGCGTGCGGGCGACGATGCCGGAAGCCGAGATCGGCGATCTCATCATTGAACTGAGATCGGCGACGGCGGGAGCGGGCAGTTTTACCCGGCAGTTCGATCGCATGGCCGAAGTCACCGGGCGGACCGCGGACCAGATCATCGCCGCGCGCCGCGTGGCGGCTTAGCGGGTCGGAGCCTTTTGATCTTGAGGTTGGCTCCCGCTGAGGTCAGGGATTTCTCGCCTCAGTTACCCAGCCGCTGTGGCCGGCCGCGCGGGCGGCATTGACAGGCGGCGCGGCTTGAATAATTCCATCCCGACGGGCCGCCCTGATGGTCGGGCGCGTCACGCGACGGGATCCCATGATGACAGCCG
>CAZOOO010000143.1:0-8144 GCA_964581435.1 uncultured Hyphomicrobiales bacterium
CGACAACGATGCCGCGGATCAGCGCGCGGGTGGTCTGCACCTTGCGCGAGACGATGGTGACTTTGGAGCCGACCAGCGCGTTCACCAGCGTCGACTTGCCGACGTTCGGCGCCCCGATCAACGCCACGAAACCGCATCGCGCGGTCGGGCCGGTCTCGCTCACTTGACACCTTCACGGGCGATCATGGCGGACGCCGCAGCCTTCTCCGCCGCACGCTTGCTGCTGCCGATACCTTCGGAGCCCTCCAGCCCCGGCAGTTCCACCGCAACGCGGAAGCGCGGATCGTGATGCGGCCCGGTGCGCTCCACTTCGCGGTAAACCGGTGTCGGCAGGCCCTTCCCCTGTGCCCACTCCTGCAGCACGGTCTTGGGATCACGCAGCGGCCGCACCGGTTTGCGCATCCGCTCGATCCAGTTGCGTTCGACGAAAGCAGCGGCCGCCGCGTAGCCGCCGTCGAGATAGACCGCGCCGATGACAGCCTCGCAGATGTCGCCGAGCACGGACCGGCGCAGCCGGGCCCCGGCGCCGGCGCCGACCGCGCCGAGCTTGATGCCTTCGAGCAGATCGAGCGACTTGGCGACGTCGATGCAGGTCTCCTTGCGCACGAGATCGGCAAGCCGCTTCGACAACTCGCCCTCGTCCGCCTTGGGAAAGGCACGGTAGAGCATGTCGGAGACCACCAGGCCGAGCACGTGATCGCCGAGAAATTCGAGACGCTGGTAGCTGTCGCGGCGTCCGCGCGACGACTTCAGCGCCGAGACATGGGTGAAGGCCGTCGCGAGCAGCGAGATGTCGGCGAACTTATGGCCCAACCGCTGTTCGATCGCGGCCATGATCGCCTTGGTGCTGGTCCGGGCCCGCTTCTTCTTCGGGGCAAGCGCCACCGGCTCCGTGCCGGACGGCACGGCTACGTCGTGGGAGGGCAGGACTGGCTTGATATCGGCCGATTCGTCGATCATCGCACGATGGAGAATATGCGGTGCCACCGCACTGCGGCAGGCCAGCGCCAAACCTGCCAGGCATGCTCCCCTTCCGCGATCGAAAAGAAGATCATCTGCGCCCGTCCGACCAGATTCTCGAACGGCACATAGCCGACCGCGGAGAGCACGCGGCTGTCTGTCGAGTTGTCGCGGTTGTCGCCCATCATGAAGAAATGGCCGGGCGGCACGACGTAGACGTTGGTGTTGTCGTAGAAGCCGTTGTCGACGCAATCGAGCGTCTTGTAGGTGACGCCGTTCGGCAGCGTTTCCTGCCATTGCTTGACGCGCGCCGTCGCATCAGAGCCGCAAGGATCCTCACCGACGAAATCCGGCAGCCTTTCGCGCTGCACTGGAGCGTCGTTGATGTACAGCAGGCCCTCCTTCATCTGGATGCGGTCGCCCGGCAGTCCGATCACCCGCTTGATGTAGTCGGTGGTGTTGTCCTTCGGCAGACGAAACACCACGACGTCGCCCCTGCTCGGTTCAGAACCGAACACACGCCCCGAAAACAGCGGCGGTGAGAACGGGATGGAAAAGCGACTGTAGCCGTATGAATATTTCGAAACGAACAGGTAATCGCCGACCAATAACGTCGCCTTCATCGATCCCGACGGTATGTTGAACGGCTGGAACAGAAAGGTCCGGATCACGAGTGCGATCAAGAGAGCGTGGATAACGACACGGACGGTCTCGCCGACGCCGCTTTCAGTCTTGGTTCCGGATGTCACGCTCATCGCTTCCCTATGTCGGTGGCCGCCGCTTGGTAGCGATGGCAAAGCGTTTCGACGCGAAGCGTGTCCGTTCCGCACAAAACGCAGTGAATCCGGTATTGGACGAATCCGCAGGTAATTCGCCACGATTGAGCCGATTCACCCTGATCGTGGTATCCCTGCGGCGTTTTAGACGGTTGTTTGCGACCGTGCAATCAACCGCGCCACAAAAATCAGATAACTATCTGATCAATAGCCTATTTTAGTTTAGGCTGTTCCGAATCGGCCCGAGATTTGCCCGGTGCGGAAGCCGAAATTATGACGAAAGCCTGCGCCAGCGGCCAGTCATCCGTAAGACTCACGTCAATGCGGACCTCAAGGCCGGGGGGCGTGAGCAGTTGCAGCCGCTTCAGCGCCCCGCCCGTGAGCCTCATGGAGGGCTGCCCGGCCGGCAGATTGACGACGCCCATGTCCTGCCACCATACGCCCTGCCGGATTCCGGTCCCGAGCGCCTTGGCGCACGCTTCCTTCGCGGCAAACCGCTTCGCATAGGTCGCCGCCACCATCTTCTCATTGCCGGCGCGACGCCCGGCCTTCACCCGCTCGGCCTCCGTGAAGACCCGGTTGAGAAACCGATCGCCGTGGCGCTCAATGACTTTCGCCACCCGGCGGATATCGATCAGGTCGGAACCGATGCCGATGATCATGCCGTCCGCGTCTTCAGCGTCGCGCGTCCGCGATCCATGGCGGCGCGCATGGTGCGGACGGTCTCGGCGATGCCGACGAGCAACGCCTCGCCCATCATGAAATATCCGATATTCAGTTCGGCGATCTCGGGCAGCGCCGCGATCGTCTCCGCCGTCGCGTAGTCGAGGCCATGACCGGCATGAACCTCAAGGCCTGCCGACCTGGCCAATGCGGCGCCTTCGACGATACGGCGCCACTCGGCATCCGCCTTCTCCCTGTCACCCTCGGCGACGGCGTCGCACCAGCCGCCGGTGTGAATCTCGATCACCGGCGCGCGCAGCTTCGCCGCCGCCTCGATCTGCCTGGGGTCGGCGGCGATGAACAGCGAGACCCGGATGCCGGCGTCGTTCAGTTTCGCAATGAAAGGCGCCAGCGCGCTGTGTTGACCGGCCGCGTCGAGACCGCCTTCGGTGGTCAATTCCTCCCGCCGCTCGGGGACCAGGCAAACGGCGTGCGGCTTGGTGGCCAGGGCAATCCCTTGCATCTCCGCCGTCGCCGCCATCTCGAAATTGAGAGGCTTCGCAATTCCGGCCTTCAGCCGCGCCATATCGGAATCGCGAATATGGCGGCGATCCTCGCGCAGGTGCGCGGTAATGCCGTCGGCTCCGGCCGCGATCGCCGCAAGCGCTATTCGCACCACATCCGGTCGATCACCGCCGCGCGCATTGCGGATGGTGGCGACGTGATCGACATTGACTCCGAGGCGTAGGGATTGGGGATTGGACATCAAAGAACTCTTGATCTGCTCCGCATCGCGTTAGCTCAGCATCGCGACGTTAAGATTACGCTCCCCCTTTCGGGAAAGGGCAGGCGTGGTCCATAACATATGTGATTAGCGCCGCTGTTGCCGGAAGCTGGTGATTCCGGTCGCTTTGGAACAGATAACCGTTTGTTCGTGACTTGTATTTTGTTGCAGATCGCTGTTTTGACGCGTTTTTTTCACGCAAGCAGGTCATCCATCCTCGGGTCGAACCCAAGGACATGCTTCACTCAAAAAGCACATAATAAACAGATGCCTTTGCCTTGTGAACAGTGTGCGAAATTCGTTCGAGCGGGCGATTTCCAAAGATTTTCTCGTTGGGAATCCCCGAAGACTCACGGATACTTGAAACCATCCAAGGCACGGGCTGGCCTTTGGTTTTCCCTCTTTATCCACCATATTTAGTATTGGATTTACAAGTCCGCACTATTTCTTGACGGACGAAGTGGAGTCGTCCTACCTTGGCGGTAGATCGGCGCAAGCGTATCCGAGTTGCCGCCGATCGCTCCTGAGAGGTCAGAATGAACCATTTCCGCCGTCACGAGGCAGCGGAACATGGATGTGTATTCCTGAAATGGGGTTTCAGGAAAGGCCAGGCGCCGGGCCGGACCAGCTCTAAACGGGGGATGAGGCGTTGAGTCCGAGATTGCCTCGGGCCGAAAGGTCCGGGCGGGAAATCGGACTCCGGACAGGGTCGGTACACTATCGGCCGAACTGCGGTCCGCAAAGAGTTCGCGAATGGAAACCGCCGATGCCGCACGAAGCGGTGACGGACAGTTACGGGGCACGAAGCAATGCGATTCGAACGGCGCTACACCAGGGACGGTCAATCACCCTATGCCGGGATCGATTTCCGGCTGACGACGAGCGAGATCCGCAATCCGGACGGCTCGGTGGTGTTTCGCCTCGAGAATGTCGAGGTGCCGGAATCCTGGTCGCAGGTCGCTTCCGACGTGCTGGCGCAGAAGTATTTCCGGAAAGCCGGCGTCGCGGCGCGCCTGAAGAAGGTCGAGGAGGAAACGGTCCCTTCGTGGCTGTGGCGTTCGGTCCCCGACACCGGCGCGCTCGCCGCCCTCCCCGAGAGCGAACGCATCGTCGGTGAAACCTCGGCCAGGCAAGTCTTCGATCGCCTCGCCGGCTGCTGGACCTATTGGGGCTGGAAGGGCGGCTACTTCACCTCTGAAGGTGACGCGCGGGCCTTCAACGACGAACTGCGCTACATGCTGGCGCGCCAGATGGTGGCGCCGAACTCGCCGCAGTGGTTCAACACCGGCCTGCACTGGGCCTACGGCATCGACGGCCCCGGCCAGGGCCACTACTACGTCGACTTCAAGACCGGCAAGATGACCCGGTCGAAATCCTCCTACGAGCACCCGCAGCCGCACGCCTGCTTCATCCAGGGCATCGAGGACGACCTCGTCAACGAGGGCGGCATCATGGACCTGTGGGTGCGCGAGGCGCGCCTGTTCAAATACGGCTCCGGCACCGGCTCCAACTTCTCGCGGTTGCGCGGCGAAGGCGAACGACTCTCGGGCGGCGGCCGTTCCAGCGGCCTGATGAGCTTCCTCAAGATCGGCGACCGCGCCGCGGGCGCCATCAAGAGCGGCGGCACCACGCGCCGCGCCGCCAAGATGGTAGTGGTCGATGCCGATCATCCTGATATCGAGCAGTATATCGACTGGAAGGTGAAGGAAGAGCAGAAGGTCGCGGCCCTCGTCACCGGCTCCAGGATCAACCAGAAGCACCTCAAGGCGGTGATGCGCGCCTGCGTCAACTGCGAGGGCTCGGGTGACGACTGCTTCGTGCCGGAGAAGAACCCCGCGCTGCGCCGTGAGATCAAGCTCGCCCGCCGCGCCCAGGTGCCCGACAACTACATCAGGCGCGTCATCCAGTTCGCCCGGCAGGGCTACAAGGAGATCGACTTCCCGGTCTACGATACCGACTGGGATTCCGAGGCGTATCTCACCGTCTCCGGCCAGAACTCCAACAATTCGGTATCGCTGAAAGACGACTTCCTGCGCGCGGTCGAGACCGACGGCGACTGGAATCTGAAGGGACGCACGAACGGGAAGGTGACGAAGACCCTCAAGGCGCGCGAGCTTTGGGAAAAGATCGGCTACGCCGCCTGGGCCTCGGCCGATCCCGGCCTGCACTTCAACACCACGATGAACGACTGGCACACCTGCAAGGCGTCCGGCGACATCCGCGCGTCGAATCCGTGCTCGGAGTACATGTTCCTCGACGATACCGCCTGCAACCTCGCCTCCGCCAACCTGATCACGTTCTACGACACCGCCTCGAAGCAGTTCGACATCGACGCCTATGAACACACCGTTCGTCTCTGGACCGTGGTGCTGGAAATCTCGGTGCTGATGGCGCAGTTCCCGTCCAAGGCGATCGCGGAGCTGTCTTACGAATTCCGCACGCTGGGTCTCGGCTTCGCCAACATCGGCGGCCTCCTGATGACCATGGGCCTGTCCTATGACTCGAAGGAAGGCCGCGCGCTGTGCGGCGCGCTGACCGCGATCATGACCGGCATCGCCTACAAGACCTCCGCCGAGATGGCCGGCGAGCTCGGCGTCTTTCCCGGCCACAAGAAGAACGCCGGCCACATGCTGCGCGTGATCCGCAATCACCGCCGCGCCGCGCACGGTCAATCCAACGGCTATGAAGCGCTCGCGGTGAATCCGGTGCCGCTCGACCATGCCTCCTGCCCGCAAGCGGACCTGATCGCCCACGCGACCAGGGCGTGGGACGATGCGCTCGCGCTCGGCGAGCAGCACGGCTACCGCAACGCGCAGGTCACAGTTGTAGCGCCGACCGGCACCATCGGCCTGGTCATGGACTGCGACACCACCGGAATCGAGCCCGACTTCGCGCTGGTGAAATTCAAGAAGCTCGCCGGCGGCGGCTACTGGAAAATCATCAACCGCGCGGTGCCGGAAGCGTTGCGCGCGCTCGGCTATCGCGAGAGCGAGATCGCCGAGATCGAAGCCTATGCGGTCGGTCACGGCTCATTGTCCAACGCGCCCGGCATCAACGTCTCCACCCTGAAGGCCAAGGGTTTTACCGACGAGGCCATCGCCAAGGTGGAAAAGGCGCTGCCGACCGCGTTCGACATCAAATTCGCCTTCAACAAATGGACGTTTGGCGAAGACTTCATCCGTGACACGCTCGGCGTCGCTCCCGACGCCCTCGCCTCGCCGACCTTCGACCTGCTCGCGGCGATCGGCTTCAGCAGGCGCGAGTGCGAGGCCGCCAACGTGCACATCTGCGGCGCGATGACGGTGGAAGGCGCGCCGCATCTCAAGGCCGAGCACTATCCGGTGTTCGACTGCGCCAACCCCTGCGGTAAGATCGGCAAGCGCTATCTCTCGGTCGAAAGTCACATCCGCATGATGGCGGCGGCGCAGCCGTTCATCTCGGGCGCGATTTCGAAAACCATCAACATGCCGAACGACGCCACGGTGGAGGACTGCAAGTCGGCCTACCTGCTGTCGTGGAAGCTCGCGCTGAAGGCCAATGCGCTCTACCGCGACGGGTCAAAACTGTCCCAGCCGCTCAACTCGCAGCTCATCGCCGATGATGACAGCGACGACGACGCGATCGAGGCGCTGATGGACAAGCCGATGGCCGCCCGAACCGCGCAGGTGGCGGAAAAGGTTGTCGAGAAGCTGGTGGAGCGCATTGTCGTGCTGCGCGAGCGCGAGCGGATGCCGGACCGCCGCAAGGGCTATACCCAGAAGGCCGTGGTCGGTGGCCACAAGGTCTATGTCCGCACCGGCGAATATGACGACGGCCGCCTGGGCGAGATCTTCATCGACATGCACAAGGAAGGCGCGGCGCTACGCTCCTTCATCAACAACTTCGCCATCGCGGTGTCGCTCGGCCTGCAATACGGCGTGCCGCTGGAGGAATATGTAGATGCCTTCACCTTCACCCGCTTCGAGCCAGCAGGACCGGTGCAGGGCAACGACTCGATCAAATACGCGACCTCGATTCTCGACTACGTGTTCCGCGAACTCGCGGTCAGCTACATGGGCCGCTACGACCTCGCCCATGTCGATCCGTCGGAGACCGGCTTCGACGCGCTCGGCAAGGGCGTGGCCGAAGGCAAAACACCTGAAGGCCATGCACAGCAAGCGACAAAATATGTATCGAAGGGCTTGACCCGCTCGCGCACCGACAATCTCGTTGTCATGCGCGGAGGCTCTTCTCCCGCTCCCCTTGCGGCGGAGGGTCGAACTGCGGGGACAACCAACGTGACCGCCCTCTCCTCCTCGCGCACCGGCGACACGCTCGAAGGCGCGACCGCGCGGAAGCAGGAGACGACCGATCACGACCTGTCGCCGACCGAACGGCTGGAGCAGCATAGAAGCAAAGCCGTCGCTGCGGTCGCGCCTACCAGGGCCGAGCGCCGCGCGGAAGCGAAAGCAAGAGGCTATGAGGGCGAGATGTGCCCAGAGTGCGGCAACTTCACGCTCGTGCGCAACGGCACCTGCATGAAGTGCGACACGTGTGGAAGCACGACGGGGTGCTCGTGAAAAAGAAGAGGCGAGATGTGAATGCTCGCATAGGATGGCCGGCTTCGGCCAAAAGCGCCGCCACGAATTATCCCAAAGAATAGCCGCACCCCGATGCGGCAAACCAAACCCGCCGGAAACGGCGGGTTTTTGGTATCACGCGGGGCCGGCGCATCGCTCCTACAAAGAGCCGCACAAGAAGCAAAACCTTTCATACCCTCACGATGACGTGGGCGATGCATCATCACAGCCTTGGATCAGACATCCCGAGCGCGTCCTGTGATCGATGTCTCGATCGTGAAGTGACGGCAAGGTTTGTCGGAGATTCAACGTCCGCCTCGATGGAGGTGGATGATGGGAAGCTAGAGCGTTTCCCGTTTAGGCGGAATCGGATTTTGGTTTTCAAATCGGGTGTAATTTGAT
>CAZOOO010000144.1:0-8075 GCA_964581435.1 uncultured Hyphomicrobiales bacterium
CCACGAGCAGCGCCGGAATTTTCGCCAGCGAGTGTTCGCGCACCTTGTAGTTGATCTTCTCGTTGCGCAGGTCGATATCGACGCGAAGCCCCGCGCGCCGCGCGGCGCAAGCGACCTCCCTGGCATATTCGTCGCCGTCGGAGGTGATGGTGGTGACCACCGCCTGCACCGGCGCGAGCCAGAGCGGAAAGTGGCCGGCGAAGTGCTCGATCAAGATGCCGATGAAGCGCTCGATCGATCCGCAGATCGCGCGATGCACCATCACCGGTGCTTTCTTGCCGCCGTCCGCGTCGATGTAGAAGGCGCCGAACCGCTCCGGCAGGTTGAAGTCCACCTGCGTCGTGCCGCACTGCCAGTCGCGGCCGATGGCGTCGCGCAACACATACTCGAACTTCGGCCCGTAGAACGCGCCTTCGCCGGGATTGATCTCGGTCCTGATGCGGTTGTTCGATGCGGCGATGCGCTTGAGCACGTCGGCCATCACCGTTTCGGCGTGATCCCATGCCGCGTCCGAACCCACCCGCTTCTCGGGGCGCGTCGAGAGCTTCACCGTCAACTCGCCGTCGAAACCGAAGTCGGCATAGGTCGACAGGATCAGCTCGTTGATCTTGAGGCATTCGTCGGCGAGCTGCTCCTCGGTGCAGAAAACGTGCGCGTCGTCCTGCGTGAAGCCGCGCACGCGCATCAACCCGTGCATGGCGCCCGACGGCTCGTAGCGATGCACCACGCCGAATTCGGCGAGCCGCAGCGGCAGGTCGCGATAGCTTTTCAGCCCGTGCTTGAAGAGCTGCACGTGGCCGGGGCAGTTCATCGGCTTGATCGTGAACCAGCGCTTGTCCTCGGCGTCATCGCCGGCCGACTGCGCCGCGAACATGTTCTCGCGGTACCATTCCCAGTGGCCCGAGGTCTCCCACAGCGACTTGTCGAGCATCTGCGGCGCGTTGACCTCGTCATAATCGTCCGCGAGGCGGCGGCGCATGTAGGCGATCACGGCCTGGAAGATGGTCCAGCCCTTGGCGTGCCAGAACACCACGCCGGGACCTTCCTCCTGAAAGTGGAACAGGTCGAGTTCGCGGCCGAGCTTGCGGTGGTCGCGCTTCTCGGCTTCCTCGATCTGCTTCAGGTAGGCGTCGAGGTCGTCCTGCTTCGCAAACGCCGTGCCGTAGATGCGCGTCAGCATCGGGTTGTTGCTGTCGCCGCGCCAGTACGCGCCCGCGACCTTCATCAGCTTGAAGGCGTTGCCGATCTTGCCGGTGGAGGTCATGTGGGGCCCGCGGCAGAGATCGAACCAGTCGCCCTGATAGTAGATCTTGATCGGTTCGCTGCCGGGAATGGCGTCCACCAGTTCGACCTTGAAGGCCTCGCCCTTGTCGCGGAACACCTGCTTGGTCTTTTCGCGATCCCAGACGTCCTTGGTGAAAGGCTTGTCGCGGGCGATGATCTCGCGCATCTTCTTCTCGATCGCCGGGAAGTCCTCCAGCGAGAACGGCTCGTTGCGGAAGAAGTCGTAATAAAAGCCGTTCTCGATCACCGGACCGATGGTGACCTGCGTGCCCGGCCACAGCGTTTGCACGGCTTCCGCCAGCACATGCGCGGCGTCATGGCGGATCAGCTCCAGCGCGCGCGGGTCGTCGCGGCTGATGAATTCGATTCCGGCGTCGCGGTCGATCGGGTCGGCAAGATCGCTGACGACGCCGTCGAGCGCCATGGCCACCGTCCGCTTCGCCAGCGACGGCGAAATTCCCCTGGCGATTTCCAGGCCGGTGGTGTTTTTCGGAAACTCGCGCTCCGCCCCGTCGGGGAAGGTGAGAACGACGTTGTCGCTGGGCGAGGCGGGTTTCAGGTTGGCGAGGCCATACCGGAATCCCGACGATGGTTCCTGTTTGTCGGACATTCAGTCTCTCCTGTGGCTCACTCCTGCGAACGAGCGCAGGTAAGCGGGATTCTGCGGGTATAGCAGCCGATTTGCGGCGTGCAACCGGTGAAAGCGCCGCCGCCGGATCCCGGAGTGGTAATCGGCCTTGTCCTTGCTCAACCCCCGGTCATGGGCGGGAGGGGTATCAGCCTGTCCCGCCCTTGCGTCCAGTCCGCGCGGTTGCCGGCAAACAGTTTCGCCAGGACCGAAATCTCCTTATACATTTCGTAATACAGCAATCTCCGGAGAGCCTCGCGTTGACCAGCATCATCTACGGCATCAAGAATTGCGACACCATGAAGAAGGCGCGCGCATGGCTCGACGATCATGGCATCGGCCATGACTTTCACGACTACAAGGCCGCCGGCATCGATCTTGCGCGGCTCAAAGGATGGGCCGCGAAACTCGGCTGGGAAACGTTGCTCAACCGGGCCGGCACTACCTTTCGCAAATTGCCGGACGCCGACAAGGCGGGATTGACCGAGGCTCGCGCGCTGGCCCTGATGCTCGATCAGCCGTCGATGATCAAGCGGCCGGTGCTTGAGGTCGGCGACAAGCTGCTCGTCGGCTTCAAGCCGGAGATCTATGAAAAAGAGCTTCGACCGCCGAAGGCGAAGCGATCGTTGTAGAAATTCGTCGTCCGGGTGGGGGAGGGGTCCACAAACCGGTGGATGATCCCCTGGTTATGATGCCGGATTGCCCACCTTTGCCGGAAATGGTTTATGACATCCCTGCGATCCGGACTGGCGGCCCGGTTCTTGTCTGCAAAGTGGATGTTGCGATGCTGCGTTTGTTCCGGTCCTTTCTGCCGAAAGAGGAGCGCTTTTTCGATTTATTTGCCCGTCATTCGCAGACAGTTGTGCAGGGGGCAGCTGCGCTTCAGGGAATGCTGAAGGGTGGTGAAGAAACGCCGGTTTTTTGCCAGCGGGTCAGCCAGCTTGAAAACGATGCGGACGGCATCACGCGCGAGGTGCTGACGGCGGTTCGGCGCACCTTCATCACGCCGTTCGACCGCATCGACATCAAGAACCTGATCACATCGATGGATGACGCCATCGACCAGATGCAGCAGACCGCGAAGGCGGTGGTGCTTTTCGAGGTGCGCAGCTTTGAGCCGCCGATGCGCGAGATAGGTGCGCTGATCGTGGAATGCGCCAATCTGGTCCATCGCGCGCTGCCGTTGCTGGAGTCGATCAGCAACAACGTCGCGATTCTGATGGCAATCACCGAGGAACTGGGCAAACTGGAAGGCCGCGTCGATGATCTGCACGATATCGGCCTGAAGGAGCTTTTCCTGAAGCACCGCAACGCCAATGCCATGGACTTCATTGTCGGTGTCGAGATCTACGATCACCTGGAGAAGGTCGCCGACCGCTTCGATGACGTAGCCAACGAGATCAGCAGCATCGTTATCGAGCAGGTATAGGGCAGGGCCGCGCCGTGGATGCCATTGGTCTTCCGGTTCTCGTCGGCCTGATCGCCGTCGCGCTGCTGTTCGATTTTCTGAACGGACTGCACGACGCCGCGAATTCGATCGCGACCATCGTTTCCACCCGAGTGCTGCGACCGCAATACGCGGTGTTCTGGGCAGCCTTCTTTAACTTCATCGCCTTCCTGGTATTCGGTCTGCATGTCGCCAATACCATCGGCACCGGAATCATAGATCCGAACGTGATTGACGCGCAGGTGATCTTCGCTGCGCTGGTCGGCGCCATTGTATGGAATGTGGTTACATGGGGATTCGGGATTCCGTCGAGCAGCTCGCACGCCCTGATCGGCGGGCTGGTCGGCGGCGGCATCGCGAAAGCGGGGATTTCGGCGGCGGTCTGGAGCGGTCTGTCGAAGACGTTGCTGGCGATCGTATTGTCGCCGCTGGTCGGTTTCCTGCTGGCTCTCGTGCTGGTCGCCATCGTCTCATGGCTGTCGGTACGCTCGACGCCGTTCGCGGTCGATCGCGCGTTCCGCGTTTTTCAGTTTTTTTCGGCCTCGCTTTATTCGTTGGGCCATGGCGGCAATGACGCGCAGAAGACCATGGGCATCATCGCCGTCTTGCTGTTTTCGCAAGGTTATCTCGGCGACGAGTTTGCGGTCCCGTTCTGGGTGGTGATCGCTTGTCAGGCCGCCATGGCGCTGGGGACCCTGATGGGCGGCTGGCGGATCGTGCGGACAATGGGCCTTCGCATCACCAAGCTGACGCCGATGCAGGGTTTTTGCGCGGAGACCGGCGGCGCGGCGACACTGTTCATGGCGACCTTTCTGGGCGTTCCGGTATCGACGACCCACACCATCACCGGCGCCATCGTCGGCGTCGGCGCGGCGCGGCGTTTGTCGGCGGTGCGCTGGAGCGTTGCAAGCTCCATCGTCTATGCGTGGGTCATCACCATTCCCGCATCGGCGATTGTCGCCGCGCTGGCGTTCTGGGCGGTGACGTTCGTCAGGTAACGAGCTTCAGACCGGCGATGCCGGCGACGATGAGGCCGATGCAGACAAGCCGCGCCGTCGTCGCCGGATCGCCGAACAGCACGATGCCGAGGATCGCGGTTCCGACCGCGCCGATGCCGGTCCAGACCGCGTAGGCGGTGCCGATGGGAAGCGTCTTGAGCGCCATTCCGAGCAGCGCCATGCTGATAGCCATGGCCGTCACGGTCAGCGCCGACGGCACCAATCGTGTGAACCCCTCGGTGTATTTGAGACCGATCGCCCAGCCGACTTCCATCAATCCGGCGAGGAAAAGAATGAACCAAGCCATGCGGGCCCTCCCGAATCATGAGGCAGGGCCGTCCCCGCGAGTGGTTCTATGGGGTGCGGAAGGTCGTCCTTCCGCAGCCTTATAGCGTTTTCAAGCGAAGCGGATACCGGTTTCGCGTGAAGAAAACGCGTCAATCAAGAGGCTCTAAGTATGGGGCAGGCGGGAATACCCGGCAAGCTCCCGGCGGCGCGCGCGGAGCGGGATGCAAATCCCCTTGATCCGGCCGATTTTCCCTGTCACACGCTCGCGGATGTCCGACCTCGCTTTGCAGACTGAATCGACCTCGACTTCGCCGTTGGCGGCGGAAGTCGCGCGCCGGCGCACGTTCGCGATCATCTCGCACCCGGACGCCGGCAAGACCACGCTGACGGAAAAGCTCTTGCTGTTCGGCGGCGCCATCAATCTCGCCGGACAGGTCAAGGCGAAGGGGGAGCGGCGCAACACCCGTTCGGACTGGATGAAGATCGAGCGTGACCGCGGCATCTCGGTGGTCACGTCGGTGATGACGTTCGAGTTCGATGGCCGGGTGTTCAACCTGCTGGATACGCCGGGTCACGAGGATTTTTCCGAGGACACCTACCGCACGCTGACCGCGGTGGATTCCGCGGTCATGGTGATCGACGCGGCCAAGGGCATCGAGGCGCGCACCCGGAAGCTGTTCGAGGTCTGCCGCCTGCGCGACATCCCGATCGTCACCTTCATCAACAAGATGGACCGTGAGAGTCGCGACACCTTCGATCTGCTGGACGAGATCGAAAAGACGCTGGCGCTCGATACCACTCCGATGACCTGGCCGGTCGGGCGCGGCCGCGATTTTCTCGGCACCTACGATATCGCGACCGGCGGCATTCGCCTGCTCGAAGGCGGCGGCGCCAAGACCGGCGCGGCTGAACGGATCGACATCGCCGATCTCGCCACGCGCAACGCCAACCTGAATGTCGATGAGATCAGGGAGGAACTAGCGCTGGCCACCGAAGCCTGCAAGCCTTTCGAACTCGAGGCATTTCGCGAGGGGCACCTGACGCCGGTCTACTTCGGCTCGGCGTTGCGCAATTTCGGCGTCGGCGACCTTCTGGAGGGGCTCGGAAAATTCGCGCCTCCGCCGCGCGCGCAGGAGTCCAACCTGCGCAAGGTCGAGGCCGACGAGCCGCGCATGACCGCCTTCGTGTTCAAGATTCAGGCGAACATGGATCCCAACCATCGCGACCGCATTGCCTTCGCGCGCCTGTGCTCCGGCAAGCTGACGCGCGGCATGAAGGCGAAGCTGGTGCGCACCGGCAAGCCGATGCCGCTGTCGTCGCCGCAGTTCTTCTTTGCGCAGGATCGCGCCATCGCGGACGAGGCGTTCGCCGGCGACGTGGTCGGCATTCCCAATCACGGCACCTTGCGGATCGGCGATACCCTGACCGAGGGCGAGGAGGTCACTTTCGTCGGCGTGCCCTCGTTTGCGCCGGAAATCGTCCGCCGGGTCAGGCTTACGGATGCAATGAAGGCGAAAAAGCTCAAGGAGGCCTTGCAGCAGATGTCGGAGGAGGGCGTCGTGCAGGTTTTCCGCCCGCGCGACGGCGCGCCGGCGCTGGTCGGCGTCGTCGGGATGCTGCAGCTCGACGTATTGAAAGCACGCCTCGATGCCGAATATTCGCTGCCGGTGGATTTCGAGATCTGCGAATTTCAGCTTGCGCGCTGGATTTCGTCCCAAGACCGCAAGAAGCTCGATGCCTTCATCGCCGCCAACGGCTCCGGGGTTGCGGATGATGTCGACGGAGACCCGGTATTCCTGGCCAGGAACGAATTCTACCTCGGCTATACGCGAGAGCGCGCCGAAGGTATCGACTTTTCCAGCGTCAAGGATGTGAAGAAGAAGCTGTAATCCGCCCACGAAAAACGGCCGGTGCGTGACCGGCCGTTTTCTGAAAAGTGTGGGGTTAGCGCATCGGGCCGCCGGGGCGGGGGGCGCCGTTCATGCCTGCCGGCGGAGGCGCATCCACCGATCCGGCTGCGCCAGCATCGACGCCGCTGCGCCCTGGTGCCGCGCCGACCGTGCCTTTAACCGATCCTTTTGGATGAACTTTCTGGGTATGCGCGGGTCCGGACGCTCCTGCGTTGCCGTGGATGCGGTCGTTCTGCTGTGTCTGACCGTAGGGCGAGGGCTGCTGGGCCTGGGCGCCGGCAACTCCGAAGGCTGTAATGGCGGCGGCGGCGACGAGAAGTCTGACGTTCATTTGGGTGTGCTCCATGGTTGGTGGAGCGGCGACAACGACGATCAGGCTCCGACGTTCCTCGTCGTTCAAGGTGATTGCGGGGCGTTGTTGCGACGAAAACATGTTTGCCGCCGTTCTTGCGCCGTGTTGCCTGGAACTCCTCAAGGATGTTAATCGGAGACCCAGAGCGTTTTCGAGCGAAGTGGATACCGGTTCGCGTGAAGAAAACGCGTCAAAACAAAAATCATGGAGCCCCGCTTCTGATTCCATCAGAAGCGGAAAGGCTCTAGTGCTCACAGGAGGATACGATGGGACTATTGGTAATGATTGCTGGCCTTGTTATGTCCCTCGGCGTGCACCTCGTCACGACGCGGCGTGAATTTCGCGCGCGGTTGATCGCATCCTATGGCGAGGGGCCGTACAAGATCGGGTTCTCGCTGATATCGGCGGTTGGCGTCGCGCTGACCCTTTGGGGATTTCTGAGTTATCGCGCCACCGGCTTGATCGACGTCTGGCATCCGCCGCGCGTGATGAAGCACATCGCCGAAGCGCTGATCCTGCCCTCCATCATTCTAGTGGTCGCGTCCTATATCCGTGGCCGGATCTATGCAAAGCTGAAGCATCCGATGCTGGCGGGGATCAAGCTGTGGGCGACGGCGCACCTGCTCGCCAACGGCGATCTCGGCTCGATCATCCTGTTCGGATCGATCCTGGCGTGGGCGGTTATCGACCGCATCTCGCTTAAGCACCGCTCGGATCCGGGCGGCCTGCCGATTCCGGTCGGCGGGGTTCGCAACGACGTGATCGCCATTGTCGTCGGTGTCGTCGTGTATGTCGCGATCGGCGCTCTTTTCCATCCTTTCGTCCTCGGCGTTCCCGTCTTCGGAGCGTAGTGGAGCGAATTTGACATTCGCTACACACGTTGCAACAAGTTCGAGAAGCGAATGTCAAATTCAAAGCTCCACTAGAAAATTATACTTGCTAGTGGTCCTTTGATTTCAACATTTGCACAGGGATCTGCTGGAACGGGATGCAAATGTTGGAATCGGACCACTAGTCATGTCAGTCCAGTCGGCCATCAGGCGCAGGACGGCACCCGATATTCGCGCCCGCAAGAACGGCGATCCGATCGTGATGCTGACCTCGTATCACGCCCATACCGCGGCGCTGGTCGACCGTTACTGCGACGTCATTCTGGTCGGCGACAGCC
>CAZOOO010000145.1:0-8028 GCA_964581435.1 uncultured Hyphomicrobiales bacterium
TTTCGGTCTCTTCGTCGACGCCGCGCACCGGCCGCGCTTCGGAGACGCCGGGGCGTTTGGCGATGCCATGACTGATGTAGTTCACCGCGTCGTAGCGCGTCATGTCCTGCTCTTGCAGGAAGTAGGCGGCATGGCTTTCGCGCTCCGCGAAAATCGCAATCAGCACGTTCGCGCCCGTCACCTCCTCCCGGCCGGACGACTGCACATGGATCACAGCCCGCTGGATCACGCGCTGGAAACCGGCGGTCGGCTTGGCGTCGTCGGCAGCTTCCGCCGTGACCAGATTCTCGAATTCGGTTTCAAGATAGTTCACCAGGCTGCCGCGCAGCTTGTCGAGATCGACGCTGCAAGCCCGCATGACAGCCGCCGCATCCGAATCGTCGACCAGCGACAGCAAGAGGTGTTCGAGCGTGGCGTATTGATGATGCCGCTCATTCGCGATTGCGAGCGCCCGATGCAGGGATTGTTCCAGGCTTTGAGAAAAAGTTGGCATTCCGCGTCCTCTAGGGTCTCTTGGCCATCATGATCGCCATCGCCCCGTCAGGCAACAACAACCTTCGTCAACAATATAGTAATATACCGTCCGGGGGGAAGGGTCCGTCTCCGCGAACATAGTGCGCGGCAACGCGAATCGCACAGAGGCTTGGGAATCATGAGCTTTGCCGAACCGCCGCGCTGATTGAACCGGCCTGACCAGAAAGCAAAAAAATCGTTCCGACTAATCGGGTCGGCGCAGTTACTTTTTTTCCATCACGCATTGCAGCGGATGCTGGTGCTTGCGCGCGAAATCCATCACCTGCGTGACCTTGGTCTCGGCGACTTCGTAGGTGAACACGCCGCATTCACCGATACCGTGATGATGGACATGCAGCATGATCTCGGTGGCGGCCTCCAGGTCCTTTTGAAAGAACTTCTCGAGGACGTGAACGACGAACTCCATCGGCGTGTAGTCGTCATTCAATATGAGCACGCGATAGAGGCTGGGACGTTTCGTCTTCTGCCTGACCTTGGTGATCACTGAAGCGGCCGGATCGCCCCGGCCGCCGGCGCGGTCTTCGTCCTCACTCATTCTCGGTGCGGCAGAGACCTCCCTCGCGGGCGTTCCAGGTATCTGCGTTCCAGGTATTTGAATGACAGGCGGCTTCAACATGGCTCAAACGTTCGATGTCTTCCCGCCGATCAACGACACGCCCGGCGAGGTTGCCGCGCGCCGCGTCAATCCCGGCGACGTATTAGGGCCGCTCATCCCGTTTTGACTGTCGGCGGGCCCGGACGGTCTAAGTATGGGTTTGTATTCGCCTCGCCGCAAGATCGCAATTGCCGCGAAAACGGCCGGCGACCGGGGCCGGCTGTCGGGCCGATGGTTAACCGGTTCCTCCCGGCTTCCCACAATGTCCGACGGACCCGTTCAAGCTCCGTTGACGATGGACAAGCATTTTGAACGGCGATCGCAATTTGTGCGGTTATTTACCTGCTTTCTCAGGACAACTTTACCACCCGTTTAGTCCGGTCGCTCGAAATGCGGCTGGAGCCAACGGATCGGTGACAGTTATGTCTGGCACGTCAACTTGCAAGCGCATTCGCAATTCAATCGGCCGTTTTGATCGGGACTTCCGAGGTAACATCGCGCCGATTTTCGCGATCGCGCTCCTCCCCATGCTGGGCTTTGTGGGCGCCGCCGTCGATTATTCGCGGGCGAATGCGGCACGCTCGTCGATGCAGGCAGCCATGGATTCGGCGGTGCTGATGGTCTCCAGGGACGCCGCGGCCAATCCGGCCATGACGTCACAACAGATCACGGACGCGGTGCAGCGGTATTTCTTATCGCTTTATACCAACAAAACCACGTTCAACGTCAGCGTAAGCGCGACCTATACCCCGAGCACGTCATCGGCGGCGGCAAAGATCCTCGCTTTCGGACAGGGCGCGATCAAAACCGATTTCATGAAGATCGCCGGCTTTCCACAGCTCAGTTTCGGCACCAGTTCCACGTCCACGTGGGGCAACTCGCGCATGAGGGTCGCGATGGTGCTCGACAATACCGGGTCGATGTCGTCCAACGGCAAGATGTCCGCGCTCCAGTCTGCGGCCAAGGATATGATCGATTCGCTGTCGGCGTTCGCCAAAACCAACGACGACGTCTATATTTCGATCGTTCCGTTCGCAAAAGACGTGAACGTCGGAACCTCCAACGTCAACGCGCCCTGGATAAACTGGTCCGAATGGCTCGGCGAACCCCCGGTTCTCGACCCGACCTCGTCGGTTTATAATTACAAAGGCTCGAAGCCGAGTAATTGGGATACCATCGTTGAAGGCTCGAACTGCCCTTTCACGAATAATAACCACGGTTTCACCTGCACCAACCGTCCGGCAACTTTAAACGGGGCCAAAAGCACCAGCAAAATTCCTTCCAGCGGAAAATACGCCGGGTACATTTGCCCCAGCGTAGATAGCGGCAGGAAAATTCCGGGCAAAAACGGCGTTTTCTACAATGGGTGCTACCGCACAGTGAAAAACACCATTGCCACGGGCTCGGGTGCGAGCTGCGGATCCACTCCGCACTGCGATTGCAGCGGGAGCGGTCGGAACAAGGTTTGCACCCAAGTGCTTCACCCCTGGCGCGACACGGACAACCCGGGAGCGGCGGCTGCCGCCCCTGCCGCCCCGCAGCCATCGGCCGCGGCAAACGATGGCGGCTGGATCGGCTGCATCAACGATCGCGACCAGGAGAACGACATATCGAACGTGGCTCCGTCGACAGCAGTGGGCAGCGACGGAGCGCCCTCCACAAAGTTCTACGCCGAACAGTGGAAGGACTGTCTTCCGGCCACCGTCACACCCATGAGTTACGCATGGAGCGACCTCAAGAACCAGATCGACGCCATGACCCCCAGCGGCAACACCAACCAGTCGATCGGCCTCGCCTGGGGATGGCAGTCGCTCAGCACGACCAACGGCCCGATCGCGGCGCCCCAGAAGCAGCCGGCCTACGTCTACCAGGACTATATCGTCTTGTTGTCCGACGGACTGAACACGCAGAATCGCTGGTTCACAAATGCCTCCAGTATCGATGAACGTCAGGCTCTGCTATGCCAGAACGTCAAAGACAGCGGCGTCACCATCTTCACGATCCAGGTCAACGTCGGCAACAAGGATCCCCTGTCGCAAGTGCTGCAGAACTGCGCCTCCAACGGGAATTTCCAGATGATCACGTCGGCCACCCAGACCGCCGACGCCTTTCAGAACATTCTCACGCAGATCTCGCAGCTCCGCATCGCCAAATAACGCGCTTAACGCGCTCGCGGTGGTCCAGCATAAAGCCCGGCCGACGATGTCGGCCGGGCTACTCTCCTGTTCGAGCGTTTTTCTTCGCGATCAGCGGCCGGCTGGAACGAACTTCGCGGTGAAATCCTCAAACGGCTTGCAGGCTTGCTTGGCGAGGTCGACGTAGAGTCCACCGATCTTCTGCGACTCGCTGACGAACGTCTCGTACGCCGTTCTGGCGTATTCGGTCTGCGCCTCTATGGCCTGGTCCAGCGATTTCGCCCCGGCGAGTTTCTCGGTGAATGCCTTGCCGTCCTCAAACGACTTTCGCGTGTAATCGCCGAAGGCTACAGCGATAGCCTGAACGCCTTTCTGAAAGCCGCCCGCGGTTGCGACCGCGGCGTCGAACTGCTCTTGACCCTGCTGCTGGATGTCTTCGATCTTGGTCATGGTAATTTCCTTCGTCACAAGGCGGCGCTGGAAATAGCCGCCGTTCCGGTACTTTATAGTGCAGCGCACAACGAAACGCAAGTTTTTTGTGCGACGCACAATCCGTATTCCGCTCAAATCGGCCCGATGTCATCAAGAGTTGCTTAACTCTTTGGAAACCCCGCCGCCCTAAGTTGATGTCCGCATCTTGAGCGTTCCCGGTGAAAAGGCAAAAAGCACCCATGGAACCAGGCTCTTAGCCAGAACGGCAATCCGACCTGCCACCTCGCCTAGAGAACCGGTTTGCGCTGAACGTTCAGACCAGACAGTCGGGCACAATTTTGCCTCACGAACCGGTGACTTAGAGTCGAAATGGGGACGGGGAAGTACATGCTTCGCACCACCTTGGCTTCCTCACGCGCAATGCGTGTTGGCGCGCTCGGGCTTGCAGCGATGGTCGCCGTCGTTTTTACGGTGGATCAGGCCGATGCGCGGCGCGCTCGTCAGCACCATCGCCACCACCAGCAGCAGGTGCGGTATAGCTACAACCCGCAGTTCGCGTCGATCGTGGTGGACGCCAATTCCGGAGCGACGCTGTCGTCCACCAGCCCCGACAGTCTTCGCCATCCGGCATCGCTCACCAAAATGATGACGCTCTATATGCTTTTCGAGCGTCTGGACGCCGGCAAGATCAGCCTTGATGCCGAGATGCGCGTCTCGGCGCACGCGGCGGCACAGGATCCGACGAAGCTCGGTTTGCGGCAGGGTCAGACCATCCGCGTCGAAGATGCGATCAAGGGCCTGGTGACGAAGTCCGCTAACGACGCGGCGGTCGTCATCGCCGAGGCGATCGCGGGAGACGAAGACGACTTCGCCAGAATGATGACGCGGAAGGCTCGCGCGCTCGGCATGACGCGGACGGTCTATCGGAACGCTTCAGGCCTGCCCGACGACGATCAAGTCACCACCGCGCGGGACCAGGCAACGCTCGGCCGCGCACTGCAGGATCGCTTTCCGCGCTATTATCGCTACTTCGCAACGACGTCGTTCACATTCCGCGGCCGCACCATTCGCGGCCACAACCATCTGCTCGGCAGCGTGGATGGCGTCGATGGCATCAAGACCGGTTATATCCGGGCCTCCGGCTTCAACCTCGTCACCAACCTCAGGCGCGGCAATCGCCACCTCGTCGGCGTCGTCCTTGGCGGTCGCAGCGGCGGCTCACGCGATGCGATCATGCGCAGGCTGCTGGCTGAAAATCTCGATCAGGCCGCGACGCGGCGAACGGTCGCCGCCATTGCCGAAAGCGGTACGGCGGAGGCCAACGCGAAGGCTGCCGAGGACCAGGCGCGCTCACGACCCAAGGGCATGACGCAGGTGGACGGCGCCGTTCAAGTCGCATCCACTGCGCCTGAACCGGTGGCGCTGCCGTCCGAACGGCCCGCTCATCTGAACAGATCGCCGATAGCGGCCCCGACTGCCGCGTTGCCCCCGAAGCGGCCTATATCCGAACCCGCTCCCTTGACGAGTGGCGTTATCGAGACTCAGCCCGTCGATGCCATTCCCGGCTCCACCGAACCGATGAAGCCGGTGCGGGTCAAAACGGTGCAGGTCAGGGCAAAATCCGTCAGATTGGCTTCGGCCGCGCCAGCGTCGTCTGTGGCGCCGGCCATCGGCGACACCACAGCGGATCACGTGGGAGCACCGGAAACGTCGGGCTCTGTCGTAGCGCGGGCGAACATGCCGCCGCAGCCTGCCAACTTCGGCACCGGTCAGGGCATCCTGGGCGTGCTTCCGGCTTCTAGTCTTCCTTCTTCGACAAGGCAGGCGATGGCCCGCGCGGATTCAGCACCTGCGATTCAACCGCGGACAGTTCAGAAGAACGGCGCGCTCAAACCGGTGACGGCGCATTCGGGTTGGATCATTCAGGTCGGCGCGCTGGAAACGGAGAGCCAGGCGCGCGAACGTCTCGATGCGGCCCGAGATCGCGCCCCCAAGATGTTAGGCAAGGCCGATCCCTTCACCGAGCCTGTCGCCAGGGGTAACAAGAAGCTGTATCGCGCCCGCTTCGCCGGCCTCGACCGCGATGAGGCCGAAGCCGCGTGCCGCACCCTGAAGCGTTCGGACATATCCTGCATCACGATCAAGAACTGATCGCCCGGCCCGCATCTTACGCAACGCCAGGATCTATCCAAGCGCAGCGATCTACGTACCGAAACCGCTCCGTGCAAACCACTCGTCAAGAATTGACCGATAATGTTCAAAGCAACGATCGACCCGCCGGGCAACGGCGGGCGAAAACGGGGCCTCGTCCGACAGAGGGATAGAAGCAACTCGCAGTGTAGCGTTTGGTGGCGTTGTTGGAGTTAGCTGCGATGAGTGCGAAGCAAAGTATCCTTGGCCGCGTTTACCCGGGCCGCCAGATACGTCGACCCCCCCTGATCGGGATGCAGTTTCTTCATCAACCCCCGATGCGCACGACGAATGTCGTCCTCTCCCGCCCCCGGCTCCAAGCCAAGGATCTGATAGGCCTCCTCGTCCGTCATTTTGCCGCCCGGCGACGCGCGGCTCCTCCCCCCTGCCGGATCGTCTTGCGCGTTATGACGCCAGGCGGGAAACCTGCGGTCCAGATAAGCTTCAAGTAACGCGCAACTCTCCGCGTCAAAGCCGGTCATCATTGCGAGAAGCCGAGGCAGGTCGAAATCATCCAGCGATCGGCCGGCGTCGGGTCCGTCAATGATCCTTCCGCCGAGACGGCCGCTGTCGTGATCCAGGACCATATCGAGAAACTGCGAACGAACCTGGGACGTATGTCCGGCGGCCGTACGCTGGACGCCCGCGCCGAAAAGCCTGGCGAAGAAGGACATGCCTGACGACGACCATCCCAAAAGCCCGAGGCCGAGAAACACCAGCGGCAGCGCAAGCGCCAATTCTCCCTTGCTGCCGATGAAAGCCGCCATCCCGAACGCGATGATGCCGCCGGCGAGCCTGATAGCTCGCGCCAGCACGGCCGGATTTGCCGCCCGCAACAATTGAAGCAGCAAATACAGAAAAAGGAACGTGAAGAGGCCCGCGATCAGGGTCGGCATGGTGGATAAATAATCGTTCGGCGCGGTCAACGAAAGCCGTTGTATGCAGCGGCCTGCGGCGGCATAGCGACGCTACGGCATCCCGTCTACGGCGCTAATTTCATCTGTCCCAATAACCGGCTCGCACTTGTCACGGTCGTCGACAGCCGCCGCAGGGCTTCTTGGCCGCCCGCTGCATAAGCCGCCGCCGCACGAAGCAGTTCGCGCAACTGGGTCGCTGCGCCAGGATCGAACCGGCACCAGGCGCCCCCGGTCAACCGCGCGATTTCGCGAAAGGCCTGCTCGGCGGTCGCATCATGTCCTTCCTGGAACATGAACACAGGAACTTTCAGTAACCCCAGTTCCCCGGCCTTCGCACAAAGGTCGTCGACCGGCTCTTCCATCGCGTCGCCGACGAAGACGACGGCCTTGATGCCGGAAGCGACCGCTTCACCACGCGCGTGCGAGAGAACCTTGCCGATCTGAGTGTTGCCGCCGCGGCAATCGATGGCGCTCATCAACCTCGCGAGCTTTGCACTGTCGGATATCCAGCCGCTGGAACGGCATTCGTTGAGTCCGCGATAGTAGACAAGGCGGATGTCGAGGCTGCCGATGCCGACCGCTTCGCGAAACATGTCGGCCTGAAGGGTGCAGGCCATGTCCCAGGTCGGCTGCCGGCTCATAGTCGCGTCGAGCGCGAACATCAGCCGACCATGGCCGCCTGCCGCATAAGGCGACATTGAGCGCGCCTTGGCGACGAACGCGGCGATATCGGACGACGACGACGGCTTTACGTCAGGCAGCGGGGCGCTTCCGCCAGACGGCGGGCTCCGGCAGATCGACGGGTTCGGGGAACGTTTCGGCGGCTCCGGATCGTAGGCCATCGAGCCTCGCAAGAGATTAAAGGCACTATAGCGTTTTCGAGCGAAGTGGGCACCGGTTCGCGTTAAGAAAACGCGTCAGATCGAAATCATAGAGTCCCGCTTCTCATTCTATCAGAAGCGGAAAGGTTCTATGTGGCGCAAACCGCTGATAATTCAAGCAGGACGCACCTGGCGGGAAGCCGGCTGCCCGATCAAAATCACGCTCGCGGCTGGCGCCCTCCTGCCGCTCGATCCCTGAACGGGGTGATCGAGCAGTTCAGCCACTCCAACTCTTCCAACTTTTATTGAAGATATATGCCATATGGACATAAGTTCGAAGGAAGCCATCCCTAGTGGAGTGGATTTGACATTCGCTACCCAGTTTGCATCGAACGCGAGAAGCG
>CAZOOO010000146.1:0-7902 GCA_964581435.1 uncultured Hyphomicrobiales bacterium
CGCTGGAGGCGGCGGTCAAGGCGATCTGCGGCGACGACGTGCGCGTGCACGGCGCGGGCCGCACCGATGCCGGCGTTCATGCGCTGGCACAGGTGGCGCACTGCGATATCGCCAGGCACTTCATGCCAGACCGGCTGCGCGACGGACTCAACGCTCATCTGCGGCCGCATCCGATCGGTGTGCTCGAAGCCGAGATCGTGCCCGACAGCTTCGAAGCGCGCTTCTCGGCGCTCAGGCGGCATTACGCTTATCGCATCGCTAACCGCCGCGCGAACCTCGCCATCGATGTCGGCCGCGTCTGGCGCGTGGCCCGGCCGCTCGACGCCGGGGCGATGCATGATGCCGCGCAACGATTAATCGGCAAGCACGACTTCACGACGTTTCGCGATACCGAATGCCAGGCGAAATCGCCGGAGAAGACGCTCGATCAGCTCGACGTCGTCAGGAACGGCGACAACATCACCGTCGTCACCTCGGCGCGCTCGTACCTGCACAGCCAGGTTCGCTCGATGGTGGGATCGCTGGTGTGGGTCGGGCATGGCCGCTGGAACGCAGACGATCTGGCGTGCGCGCTGGCCGCACGCCGCCGCGAGGCTTGCGGCCCGGTCGCGCCGCCCGACGGATTGTACCTTGTCCGGGTCGACTATCAAAAGTGAATCCGTTGCAGCGTCTCCCAGAACAGGCTTTCGCCGTCCTTCACGTTGGCGGTCCAGTCCTGATGCGCGAGGTCGTTGGCGTCGTCGGTGATGAACTTGAACGCGCGCCACGGCAGGCCGTGACGCCGGCACACCTGCGCGATCGCAAACAGCTCCATGTCGACGATGTCGACCCTGTTCTCGTTCAGCCAGGGGTCGGACGTCGTGACGAAGCTGTCGCCGGTGCCGCAGACGACGCCGGCCTGACCCGAGCTCAACAGATCGAGCTCCGGCGCGAACGGCGTGCGTCCGCGCGGCGCCAGCGGCATCGCCATCATGTCGCGCTGGACAACGCCTGCCACCTCCACGAGACCCTGGAGCGTCTCATTGATCTTTCCCGCGGTGCCGTAGTTGACGACGAGCGCGGGACGCAGCGTCAGCAGCGCCAGCGTGGTCGCGCCGGCGGCGTTGACCTTGCCGACGCCGGTATAGATCACCCGGACGCCGTCGGGCGCACGCGCCTTATCGAGTTCGTCTTCGATGGCGGTGAGGACGAGGATCTTGCTCATGCGAAGTAGCGATCCAGCACGCCGCGGTAGATACGGGTCAGCCTTTCGAGATCGGTCACCGGCGTGCGCTCGTCGATCCGGTGCATGGTCTGCCCGACCAGACCGAATTCGATCACCGGGCAATAGTCTTTGATGAAACGCGCGTCCGACGTGCCGCCGCCGGTGCTGAGCTCCGGTTTGCGGCCGGTAACCTCCTCGATGGCTGCGACCACGAGATCGGTGAACGGGCCGGGCTCAGTCAGGAACACGTCGGCGTTCGAGGGCTCCCACGCGATCCGGGTCCGCATGCGATTGCCCGCGGCCTTGGCGACGCGCGCCTCGATCAGCGCGCACAGCGATTGCCGGTTGTGACGGTCGTTGAAGCGGATGTTGAACCTCGCCCGCGCCTGCCCGGGAATCACATTGGCCGCGGGATTGCCGACATCGACCGAGGTGAATTCCAGATTGGAGGACTGGAACCGGGCGCTGCCCTGATCCAGCGGTTCGTTCACCAGCGCGGTAATCAGCGCGGCGATGTCCGGAATCGGATTCGACGCGCGGTCCGGGTAGGCGACATGGCCCTGCACGCCGTCGACATACAGCGTGCCGGACTGCGAGCCGCGGCGGCCGATCTTGATGCAATCGCCGAGTTCCGCGACATTGCTGGGCTCGCCGAGCACGCAGTGATCGAATTTTTCGCCGCGCCCGGCCGCCCATCGCATCAGCTTGACGGTGCCGTTGACGGCGACGTCTTCCTCGTCGCCGGTGATCAGGAACGAGATCGAGCCGCTGCCGTTTTTTCCCGGCTGGCCGCCATGCGCCGCGAGATAGTCCAGCACGGCGGCGACGCCGCAGGCGATACCGCCCTTCATGTCCACCGCGCCGCGTCCGTAGAGGAAACCGTCTTTCACCTCGCCGGTAAACGGGCCATGCGTCCAAGCAGACTCGTCGCCGGGAGGCACGACGTCGGTATGGCCGGCGAACGCGATGTGAGGGCCGGTCGTTCCGATGCGGGCGTAGAGATTGTCGATGTCGGCAGCACCCGGTTCGCTGAAGGTGATGCGGTGAATCTCAAAGCCAGCGGTCTTGAGCAGGGTCTCGAGCACGCCGAGCGCGCCGGCGTCCGCCGGCGTCACCGATGGGCAACGGACGAGATCGCGAGTGATGGAAAGCGCGTCGGCTGTCATCAATCCCGCAGCAACTCGTTGATCCCGGTCTTGGCGCGGGTGCGTTCGTCGACGCGCTTGACGATGACCGCGCAGGCGGTTGAGGGACCCGGCTGGCCGTCCTTCAACGGCTTGCCCGGCAGCGCGCCCGGCACCACCACGGCGTATTCCGGCACCTCGCCCATGAAGACCTCGCCGGTTGCGCGGTCGACGATCTTGGTGGATGCGCCGAGGAACACGCCCATCGACAGCACCGCGCCCTTGCGCACGATCACGCCTTCCGCCACTTCCGAGCGCGCGCCGATGAAGCAATCATCCTCGATGATCACAGGCCCGGCTTGCAGCGGCTCCAGCACGCCGCCGATGCCGGCGCCGCCGGAGATGTGCACGCGCTTGCCTATCTGGGCGCAGGAACCGACGGTGCACCAGGTATCGACCATGGTACTTTCGTCGACATAGGCGCCAAGATTAATGAACGACGGCATCAGCACCGCGTTCTTCGCGATGAAGGCGGAGCGGCGCACGATCGCGCCCGGCACGGCCCGGAAGCCGGCATCGCGAAATCGCTTCTCGTCCCAGCCCTCGAACTTCGACGGCACCTTGTCCCACCAGGCCGCGTTGCCGGGGCCGCCGGGGATGACGCTCATGTCGTTGAGGCGGAACGACAGCAGCACGGCCTTCTTGAGCCACTGGTTGACCGTCCACTTGCCGTCGGCCGCACGCTCGGCGACGCGCGCTTCGCCCTTGTCGAGCAGGCCAAGCGCGTGATCGACCGCCTCGCGCACCTCGCCCTTGGTCGCGGGGGTGATGGTCTCGCGGGCCTCGAAGGCGGCGTTGAGGGCGGATTCAAGGGAAGCGAGAGACATCGGATTTCCTGTGGGCTTGACGACCCGGACGCGGTTTGTCACCGCGGTGTTCTCTTGGACGGCGGCAGGCATGTCAAGCCGAGCGCGCCGTCAGCCCCGCCAGAAACCCGGCCAGATCGTCGGTGACGTGGTCGACATGCGTAGCGCCGCGCCCTTCCAGCTCCCAGTCCTCGCGCACGACCTCGCGTGTCCCGTCCGGCACGACCAGAACGGTGGTCATGCCGAGTTGATGCGGGACGGCGAGATTGCGCGCCAGATCCTCGAACATCGCGGCCCTGGCCGGATCGACGTCGTGGCGCTGGAGGAAACGGCGATAGGTCCGCGGCGACGGCTTCGGCTCCAACTCAGCAGCGATGATGTCGAACACCGCCTCGAAGTGGTGGCCGAAGCCGAGCCGCTCCAGTACCTTGCCGGCATGAGCGGTCGAACCGTTGGTCAGGATCAGCTTGCGGCCGGGCAGCATTTCGATCGCCGCGCCCATCGCCGGATCGGGTTCGAGCGGCGAGTGGTCGATCCGATGGACGTAAGCGAGATAGTCGTCGGCGGAAACGCCGTGCTCGGTCATCATGCCGCGCATGCTGGTGCCGAAGCGCTTGTAGTAATCCTTCTGGATGCGCCGGGCCTCGATCGGATCGACGTCGAGAAACCGTCCGATGTACTCGCCGATCCGCGCGTCGACCTGCTGCCAGAGATTGACGTGATGCGGATAAAGCGTGTTGTCGAGATCGAACACCCAGGTGTCGATGTGGGCGAAGCCGCGCTGCTGCTGGGGTCGCGCGTCGGTCACTTGTGGATCAGCGTCCCCGTGCCCTGGTCGGTGAAGAGCTCGAGCAGCACCGCATGCGGTGTCTTGCCGTCGATGATGACGACGCCGCCGACGCCCTGTTCGAGCGCATAGATGCAGGTTTCGACCTTCGGGATCATGCCGCCCGAAATAGTCCCGTCGGCAATGAGCTTGCGCGCGTCGCTGATCGATAGATCCGGAATGAGCGTCTTCGACTTGTCGAGCACGCCGGGAACGTCGGTGAGAAGCAAGAGGCGCTTGGCCTTCAGCGCGCCGGCCACCGCGCCCGCGAAGATGTCGGCATTGACGTTGAAGGTCTGGCCGCCTTTCGAGGTGGCCAGCGGCGCCAGAACCGGAATCAGCTCATGGCCGATCAACTGATTCAGAAGCGTCAGATCGACGTGTTCGGGTTCGCCGACAAAGCCGAGGTCGACGACCTTCTCGATGTTCGAATCCGGATCCGCCATCATTCGGGTGGCCTTCGAGGCGGTGACCATGTTGCCGTCCTTGCCGCAGAGTCCGACGGCCTTGCCGCCGGCCTCGTTGATGTAGCCGACCAGCTGCTTGTTGATCGAACCGGCCAGCACCATCTCGACGATTTCAATCGTCGCGGCATCGGTAATGCGCAGACCGGCGGCGAACTCGGATTTTATCCCGAGCCGTTGCAGCATGGCCGCGATCTGAGGACCCCCGCCATGCACCACCACCGGATTGATCGCGGTCTGTTCGAGCAGCACGATGTCGCTGGCGAACCGGCGGGCGACGTTTTCCGAGCCCATGGCGTGACCGCCGTACTTGATGACGATGGTCTCCTCGTCATATCGCTGCATGTGCGGCAACGCCTCGGACAGGATGCGCGCCTGGTCGGGCGGGCTGATGCGGGAGTCATCGGACATGAAGCTGATCTCTTGGCCGGCGGGATAAAGCGGGTTCTAGCCGATCGGCGGCGGGACCGCAAAGCCGCCTCGTGTCAGGATCCGGACCGGTCGGAACGGGACGCCGCGCGAGGCCGGATCGCGGCGACCACCAGCAAAAACCAGCTCACGATCATCAGCGTTCCGCCGGACGGCGCGGCCATCGGGAAAAGGTGGTGTCCGAGAAACTGGCGCACCAGCATGTCCGCACCGAACAAGACCGCGCCTGCGACGAAGCCGCCGGCGGCCGCGAGGCCGATGCGCGGACGAATGATCTGCCGATCCACCAGAAGAACCGCCAGCATCGCGGCGGGGGCGTGCATCGACAGCATCGACGACGCCGAGACCACAAGCGCGCCACCGCCCGCCGTGTGAGCGGCGACCGCGCCCAGGATGACGCCGGCGGCGCCCATCAGCCCCGCCGCAATGACGATGATCCGAAACCAGCCTGACTGCGTCATCGCCGATGTTCTCCTATGAGGCGGGCCATGGCGGCGCGCAGCTCCGGAATTCCGTAGCCCGTTCGCGACGACGTGACCAGCACATCCGGGAACGCCGCGGGATGCCTGGCGAGCAGCGCCCCGGTCGCGTCAATACGCTCCACCATCCCGGCGGCCTTGACCTCGTCTGCCTTGGTCAGCACGATCTGGTAGCTTACAGCCGATCTGTCGAGGGTGCTCAGAATAGTCTCGTCGATGTCCTTGATGCCATGGCGTGCATCGATCAGGACATAGACGCGGGCAAGGGTCGCCCGGCCGAGCAGGAATTGGTGGATCAGCGACGTCCATGACGCGATCCTGGCCTTCGGCGCCGACGCAAAGCCGTATCCGGGCATATCGACCAGCCGGACATCGGCGCCCTTCGGCCCCTCGAAGAAGATCAACTCCTGGGTTCGTCCCGGGGTACGTGAGGTTCGGGCCAGCGCATTGCGGCCGGTCAGCGCGTTGATCAGGCTCGACTTGCCGACGTTGGAGCGTCCGGCGAATGCGACCTCGACGCCGGACATCGGCGGCAGCGTTTCGATCGACGGCGACGCCCAGATGAATTGCCAGTCGCCGGCAAACAGCCTTCGGCCTTGCTCGATCAGCTCCGCATCGCTGGCCGTTGTCATGCGAGGGCGGCCATAAAGGATTCTACGTCGTCTTCTTCGCTGGCTTGTCGGAGGATTTGCGGCGGAAGGTCGACTTCACGTTATCAAATAGCTCCACCTTCACGCCGTTGCGGCGCATGATGTAGCTCTGCTGGATCACCGACAGCGTGTTGTTCCACGCCCAGTAGATCACGAGGCCGGCCGGGAACGCCGCGAGCATGAAGGTGAAGATCACCGGCATCCAGTCGAAGATGATCTTCTGGGTCGGATCCGGCGGCGTCGGATTCAGCTTCATCTGGAACCACATCGTGATGCCCATGATGATCGGCCACGCACCGATCGCGAGATAGGGCCCGATCAGCGGCACCACAGAAGGATCGTATGGCAGCAACCCGAACAGGTTAAAGACATGGGTCGGATCGGGCGCGGACAGGTCCCTGATCCAGGCGAAGAACGGCGCGTGACGCATTTCGATGGTCACGAACAGCACCTTGTAAAGCGAGAAGAATACCGGAATCTGCAAGACGACGGGAAGACAGCCCGAGATCGGGTTGATCTTCTCCTTCTTGTAGATTTCCATCATTTCCTGCTGCAGCTTCATCCTGTCGTCGGGATAAAGCTCTTTCAGCGCGGTGATCTGCGGCTGGACCGCCTTCATCTTCGCCATCGACGCGTAGGATTTGTTCGCAAGCGGGAAGAACACCAGCTTGATCAGCACGGTCACGACCAGGATGGAAACGCCGAAATTACCGAACACATGGAAGAAGAAATCCAGCGCCAGGAACATCGGCTTGGTGATGAAGTAAAACCAGCCCCAATCGATCAGCAGGTCGAAATGGTTGAGGCCGAGCTGCTTGTTGTAGCCGCCAAGCCCCACCACAAACGGAAAATTGAGGCCGACAACACCAGCCTCCTTGGCGCCGGCGAAGAGGCGCGTATGGACCGAACCGGTACCGCCGGCAGGGATCGTCTTCGCATCCTCCAGATAGTCGGTCTGGTAGGTATTGATCGGGCCGGCTTGATCGGAAGAGAAGCGCGCCTGCAATCGCGCGCTGGTGTCGGGCAGCAAGGCCGCGGCCCAGTACTTATCGGTGATGCCGAGCCAGCCATTGGTGACATCGAAGTTCACCGATTTAGCTTTGGCGATATCCTTGTAGGAATATTCCTGCAGCTTTTGATCGCCGAGAAAACCGATGAGGCCTTCGTGCAGAATATAGTAGCCCGAGACTGCCGGCGTGCCGTGGCGTGAAATCAGCGCGAACGGGTACAGCGTCACCGGTGCGCTGCCGGTGTTCGCGACCTCGTCCTTTATCGTGAACAAATACTGATCATCCACCGAGATCGTGCGACGGAACGTCAACCCCTCGCCGTTGTCGTATTTCAGCGTCACCGGGGTGGAGGGGGTCAGCGCTCCCGACCCCTCCTGCTGCCATGGCGTGTTCCGGTCCGGAACCCGGACGGTCGATCCGGTGGCCGGAACCCATCCGAATTCAGCGTAATAAGGGGAAGCGGTGCCCGAGGGCGAAAACAGCTCGATTGCGGGCGAAGCGGGATCGACCGTCTCGCGGTACTTGGTCAGCAAGAGATCGTCGATGCGCGCACCGGTCAACGATAGGCTTCCGCTCAGGCGAGGGGTGTCGATCTTGATGCGCGGTTTGGACGCGATGGCGACATCCCGGGCGACCACCACCGATTTAGCCGCGGGTTGACCGGGCGTGGGGGAATTCGGCGCGGCCTCGGTTTGAGAGGTGGTTTGAGACTTGGCAAGCTCGCTTTGCGCCTGCTGCGCGGCGCGATCCTTCTCCATCTGCGGGATGTTGTAGAAATACTGCCAGGCGATCAGGACGAGAGCCGACAGAACGATAGCGATGATGGTATTGCGGTTCTCAGACATCGTTC
>CAZOOO010000147.1:0-7873 GCA_964581435.1 uncultured Hyphomicrobiales bacterium
TCGCTTCTCGCGTTCGATGCAACCTGGGTAGCGAATGTCAAATCCACTCCACTAGCGTTACTATAGGCATTCCCAACGTCAAGGACATCTGTGCAATTGCTTGTTGGTTGAATTCTAAACTGTGAACCGGGCTCGCATTTACGGCATTGGCGGCTGCGGGCCGTTTAGTCGATGTGGCTCCTTTCATCGGGCATTACCATCTGAAGAATGCACGCTCCCGCGGCGAACTCGACGTGTTCGCTCCGGGAAATGTCCATGCCGCGGCCGGGCGGCGCGAAGGCATGGTGCCGCCGTTCGAGGGCGCCGTGAATCTCGAAGCCTTCCTTTCTGCGGCTCTGGCCGATAGCGATGCGGATGCGTCGCTCGAATGGTTCGAAGGATTGTTTTGAAACGCTCGTCCAGGCGTACGCGACGCCGGCCTGATCGTATTCCACGACACCGATCAGGCTATGACCTGTGCGGATCACACCGTGGCATTGATGATAAGGGGCAGGGAGGGGGGGCATTGCGAACGGCTCCTGGGGGCTCATTGCAAATGCAATCGGTTTACAGCACGTTTTCGGCTATGAGATGCCTATCGAGACATATTGCGGGAAGCCGGTCGTGCTGGATCACATGGATGAATCGATGTTGCTCGGAATGCAGTATCATTGAGCAACGGAGCCGTCGCGAGAGAGAGCGTGGAGATGGCATTCGCATCGGACGACAGGGACGACCGGGAGCGGGCTTCGCGGGAGGCGACCGAATGGTTCGTTCGCCTCAACAACCCTCTCGCCTCCGACGAGACGCGGCGAGCCTATAGAGCCTGGCTGAAGGCCGATCCCGCTCATCACGATGCGATGCACGACGTCTCGGAATTGTGGGGAGCGCTTGACCAGCCTGCTGCGCGCCTTGCCGCCGGCGGCTGGCATCGCAGCACCGTGGCGTCGCGGCGGCGTGGGCGGCTGCAACTCGGATTGAGGTTCGCCGCGGCTGCCGTCATCGTCGTGGCGCTGACAGGTGGCGGTGCAATTTGGCGCGATCCGGGCATGATCGACCGTGCATTCGCAGATGTCGCGACGCACCCCGGCGAGCGGCGTGAAGTGCGCCTCGCCGACGGCACGTTAGCCGTACTTGACGGCGGTACCGCACTGAAGACCGATATGGTCGGCGACGTCCGCGCAATCACCATGCTGCGCGGCCGCGTGTGGTTCGACGTGGTCGCGGACCCGCAGCGCCCCTTCACCGTTCGTGCCGGACGAGTCTATGTGCAGGTGCGCGGCACCGCCTTCGAGGTCGATCGCGAAGCGGACGCAGTCACGGTTGAGCGCGGCAAGGTCGCAGTGTCCGATGCCGAAGCGACCCGCGAGCCGGTCGGTCTGACGGAGTGGCAACGCGTTTCGTTCCATGACGGCGGCCTGGGCGCGCCGGTGGCAGTCGATCCCGAACAGGTATTTGCCTGGCGGCGAGGATTGATCGTCCTCGACCGGGCTCCGCTCTCGCGGGTGGTGAAGGAACTCGACAATATGGCGCCCGGCCGTGTGCTGATTGTCGATCCGGAGTTGCGACGCCTGACGCTCTCCGGCACCTTCCGAGCCGACGATCCCGACGCCGTTCTGGATGCGCTGCGGAGCACGCTCGGGGTCCGGACCATCTCCGTCCCGGGTTTCGCCACGCTGATCTATCGATAAAGGGCTCATCTTTTTTACGGGGTCTGGTCCTCTTGCCCGTTGTATCTCGGGAAGGGTTGCCGATCGCGCGCGCCCCCCCGAAGCGGGGGACATCTGGACTATGGGGACGTTCACAAGTGCCGCCGGATTGAGCGGCGGGATATTGATATGTGCGGTGGCGCTGCTTGTCGCTGATGCGCGGGCGCAGGATGATACCGCTTACAGCTTCGACATTCCCGCCAAGCCGCGCCTCTCCGCTCTTGCCGATTTCACGGCCGCAACCGGCATCCAGGTGGTGCGTCCGGACGCAGGCGCAATCAGCGGCACCTCGCGCGCGGTGACTGGCTGGCACCCAGCCGAGACGGCGCTTCGGGAAATCCTCGCCGGTTCGAACCTCGGCTATCGCTTCACCGGGCCGCGCACGGTTGCGATCGAGGCGCCTGCCGGCGGTGCTGGCAGTAGCGGCGTCGTCGTCGTGCTCGATACGATCAGCGTGATCGGCGGAGGGCAGGGCATCGGGCGCGGCGGCGTCAGCGAAATCAATATTACGAGAGCGGATATCGAGCGTCGCAATGCAACCGACGTCAAGGGCGTGTTTCGCGGCGAGCCGGGCGTCGCCGTCGGCTCCTCGCTGCCGATGTCCCAGAAGCTATACGTGCACGGCATTGAGGAGACCAACCTCGCGGTCTCGATCGATGGCTCGCGCCAGAACAACAAGGTGTTCCACCATAACGCGACGATGATGATTGATCCAAACCTGCTCAAGGCCGTGCGCGTCGATGCGGGTGTGGCGCCTGCCGACGCCGGTCCCGGAGCACTCGGCGGCGCGATTGCCTATGTGACCAGGGACGCGAGAGATCTTCTGTCGGGGGACGGTTTCGGCAGTTCGCTGAAGTCGACATTCAACTTCAACGGCCATACCTCGACGAACAATCTGACCAGCTACGTTCGCAGAGGCGGCTTCGAGGCGCTCGGCTCATTCACATATGCCAAGGGACATGAGTTCAAGGCTGGCAACGGCCAGGAGGTGCTCGGCACTGCGACCAACTTTCTCAGTGGAATCGGCAAGGCCGCCTATCAGGGCATCGACGGTCACCGTTTCGCGATCAGCCACGAACAGATGCGTGACGACGCCATTCGTCCTTTCCGGGCGAACGCCGGCCAGATCCTGGGCGGCAGACCGGAGCCTTTCCTGCGTCCCTACACGCTCGACCGGCAGAACACCGTTTTCACCTATACCGATGACACCCCCGAGGGGTGGTGGGATCCCAGGCTCGTGCTGGCCTACAGCCGCTCGCAAGTCGCGGTGGATCAGTATACCGGCGCCACGCTCGATACCTACAGCTACACCAGCGTAGGCATCACCGACAGTCTTAACGGAAGGCTGGAGAACAAGTTCGCCTTGTCCATCGGCGACATCGTCGCGGGCGCGGATTTTTATCGAGACCGCGCCAGATACATCGACAAGAGCTATCGGACAGCGGAAAGGGCCGGCGATGTCGGCGCCTATGCTCAAGCACGGCTGAAGCCCTGGGAACGAACCAAACTCTCTTTCGGTCTGCGCGGCGACCATCAGGATTTCGAGGGCGTCAACGGCTTTCGCTCCAGCCGCCACGGCCTCAGCGGCAATGTGTCCGGCGAGTACGAGCTGACGAGTTTTCTGAGCGCCAAGGCCGGCTATTCGCGCGTCTGGGCCGGCATTCCGCTAGCTGAGAACTACGTTCAGAATCCGGCCTGGAACTACGGCATCGGGCCGAAGTCGGTGACGTCGCACAACTACACGGCAGGTCTCGTCGCACATTACGGAGGCTTCCGCGTCGAGGGTGGCGTGTTCCGCACCCAGATCAACGATGCGCGCGTGCCTCTATTGGCTCCCGACATGGCGTTGCGCGCTTTCGACGTGCAGACGCAAGGCTTCCTGGTCGGCGGCACCTTCAACTGGGACGGCGGATTCGCACGGGTGCAGTTCGTGCGTACCGATGCGGAGATCGACGGCAAACCGGCCGACACCTATCTCGGCCAGTATCTGACGGCCCCGATCGGAGATGTGCTGACGCTTCAGGCGGCACATAGCATCGCCTCGTGGAACGTGACGGTCGGCGGCGATATCGAGATCGTCTTCGACAACGATGCGCTTTTGAATCCGGCGACTGGAATCGGCAAGATTGAAGGCTACCAGGTTCTCAATGCCTTTATCGAGCACCGCTCTCTCTATCTGCCGTCGCTGACGGTGCGCGGCGAAGTAAGGAACCTGTTCAACGCGTCCTACGCAGCCCGCGGCACCTACGGCCTCGAATATGGCACCGGCCTGGTGCGGCCTCTCTACGAACCCGGCCGTTCCTTTCTGGCAAGCCTCAAGCTCGACTTGTGATGATCGGGCTTCGCCATCCTCGGCGGAGAGGGCCGCAGGAGAACCGTGTTCATGCCGGGTCCGCAGGTCGATTCCGCCGACAACGGGCTGAATATCAAGCGCATCGAAATGACGGTGTTCCCCGACAACGTCAGCGCGCTGGCGCTCTACAGCAAATCCGGATTCGAAATCGAGGACACTCACAAGGCCGCAACGTTCAGAGATGGCGAGTTCGTTGATGCGTATTGCATGGCGCGCTTGCGATGACCGGTCGGCCGCCAAACAACTCGAAACCCGTCGTCACACGACAAATCAGCGTGGAGCGCGCTTCCGCTCCGCCATGCATCCACACTCACTTTCACTTTAAACGCAGATTGCATCGGAGAATCTTTATGAGAAGGCAGGTTGGTCCAGTAGCTCTTTTCATCTCAGGCCTCGGCGTCCTGCCTTTGTCTGAAAACGCCACGGCGCAGACCTCGCCTCCGCGCGCCGAAACGCTTGCACCGATCGAGGTTGTCGCGCCGCGGGTACGTCCGCGTACGCCAGGCCGAACGGTTCGCGCGTCGTCGAATCCCCATCAGGTTGCAGTGCGGCCACGCCCGCGCGACGCGGCAGCCCCGACGCCCGCGCCCGCCCGGCCGCCGCAGACCGGAACCGTCGGACAGCCTCCGGTGCCGTATGCCGGCGGCCAGGTCGGAACGGGCGCGCGGCCCGGTATGCTGGGCAACAGCTCCGTCTTCACGACGCCGTTCAGCATCACGGGCTACACCTCCAAACTCATGGAGGATCAGCGGGCCAGAAGCATCGCGGATGTCGCGCTCAACGATCCTTCGGTGCGCAACGACGCGCCGCCATTCAGTGAGCGCGACTCGTTTTTCATTCGCGGATTCTCGGTGACCAATCTCGACACCGCTTACGACGGGCTGTTCTACATCGCCAATCCGCGCCGCAGTTTCCTCGAAGGCGCCGAACGTGTCGAAATACTCAAGGGTCCGAGCGCGCTGCTCAGCGGCGGCACCGGGCGCGCCGGCGGAACGATCAATCTGATTCCCAAGCGCGCCGCCGACGAGCCGCTGACACGTCTGACGACGAGCTACATCAGCAATTCGCAGATCTGGAACCATGTCGATCTCGGACGCCGCTTCGGTGATAGCAACGAGTGGGGTATTCGTTTTAACGGCTCTTACCGCAAGGGCGATACGCCGCTCGATCTCAACTCGGCCGAAGTCGGTTTCGCCGCGCTCGGCATTGATTATCGCGGCGAACGTTTCCGCGCATCGCTGGACCTGAGCAGTTCGGTTCAGAACATCACGGCTCCCACATCCCTATTCAATTCGGCGGCTCCGAATGTCGTTATCCCGCCGGCGCCGAACGGCCGAATCAACACATCGAGCCGCGACGAATTCATCGACAGCCGCTACAAGATGATCGCCAGCCGCGCCGAATACGATGTGTTGCCGGATACGACCATTTATTTCGCGGGCGGCGCCAGCATATACAACGAAGACTTCCTCACCTCCTCTTACCGGATCACGAACCCGAACGGCACGGCTACCAACTCGCTTGCGATCCAGCCCCAGGAACTTCACGGATTTTCCGGCGAGATCGGCCTGCGTTCGAAATTCCGGACCGGCGTTGTCGGCCACCAACTGAACATCGCGGCCGTCGAGGCGAACAACAAGCTCCACCGCGGCGGCGTTCTCGGCTTTACCCCTTTCAGTTACGTGACGAACATCTACAATCCCGTCCGCTTGCCGCCGGGCTCGTTCCAGACCGGCGGCTTCGCGAGGTCCGACGACAGGCCCTTGCTGTCGAAGCTTACCGCGCGCAGCGTCGCGGTGTCCGATACGCTTTCGTTCGTCGACGACAGGCTGCTCCTGACGCTCGGCGGGCGCTGGCAGGACATCGCGCTCAGCGGCTTTGTGACCACGCCGGGGCCCAATCTGGGCAACCAGTCGTCGCGTTATCAGCAGGCTCGTTTCAGCCCGGCCGTCGGCGCGGTCGTACGCGCGACCGACCGGCTGTCGGTGTACGCCAACTACATTGAATCGCTCGATCCGGGACCGACGGCGCCCGCGCTCGCGAGCAATAGCGGCACCGTTTTTCCTCCGATGGTGAGCAAACAGGGGGAGATCGGCGCCAAGTACGATTTCGGCACCGTCGCGCTGACGGCGTCGTTCTTCGAGATCAAACAGCCCTCCGCCTTCACCGATCCCGCCACCAACATCTTCTCCGTCAGCGGCCTGCAGCGCAACCGCGGTTTCGAACTCAACGTCTTCGGCTCGCCGATCGAGGGCGTCCGTCTGCTCGGCGGCATCGCCCTCATGGATGCCAAGCTGCTCTCCACGGTCGGAGGCCGCTTCGACGGTAACGACGTTCCGGGCGTTCCGGTCACGGCGCTGAACCTCTATGGCGAATATGATCTGCCGCATTGGATGGCTCCGGGCGTTACGTTGACCGGCCGGTTGATCCGGACCGGGGAGGTGTTTTACGATCAGGCCAACACGCAAACCGTCGCCGCCTGGACGCGGGTGGATCTCGGGGCGAGATATTCGTTCGTGGGTCCGCTCGGCAAGCCGATCTTGCTGCGGGCCGTCGTCGAGAACGTGGCGGACAACGCCTACTGGCTATCCGCTGCTCGCGGTTTCCTCGCCGTAGGTGCGCCGCGAACTTACATGCTGTCGGCGACATTCAATTTCTGATCGCCAATCGAAAACGACGCGCCTCCTCGCTGAGCCGAGGGGCGCGTCACCGGATACGGACGGCGAATTTTGCCGTGACGTCCCAGTTCAATCGCAAGTCGAGCCTGGAGGCCGTCGATGAATTCGCAGTCCCGCGACGCCATGGATAAAAAGCCGCGCAACGGTGAACACGGTGCATGCCAGCCGATACCTCCAGCAGCTTTGCAAGCATTGGGCCCATAAGTTCGAAACCGAATACGATTCCGTCAATGGCCGGATCGCGCTTCCTCCGGGGAGGCGCGGCTGATAGCCGAACCGGAGAGCCTCGTCATCGATCTGGCGGCCGGGGACGCGGCCAGCCTGGCAACCCTCGGGGGAGTCGGGGCAAGTCATATCGAGCGTTTTGCGTTCCGCGAGACGCTGCGCTTCGACCGGGAGTGATCGAGGTGCGGTGACCAGCCGACTGACCTCCTCGCCGGCGCTGAAACCGGCTCCGGCGCGGATCCCGAAAAACCTTGCCGATTTCCGGCCGGCGTCGTGCGGTCGCTTGCCATCGCACCTCCGCTAGGATTTTATGTCATTATGTGATTTGACGAGAACGCAGGCGGGCAATTATCTGCCGTGCAACAAGTGAGCAAGTGAGGAGGACAAGCGATGACCGCGTTTCGGCACATGATCCTGGCGGTTGCCGCCATGGGCGGCCTGATGCTCGCGGCCGCCCCCGGCTTTGCGCAGCAGTCCGACGGCGATCAGCCCGGTCTCGTTGCCGACGATTCCTTCCAGCTCGACCCGGAATTCCGCAAGCAGGTGGTGCTCTACCGGACCACCGAACCCCCCGGCACCATCATCATCCAGACCGCGGAACGCCATCTTTATCTCATTCAGGGCAACGGCCGCGCGATCCGCTACGGCATCGGAGTCGGGCGCGAAGGTTTTCAGTGGCAGGGCATTCTCAATATTACGCGCAAGGCGGAATGGCCGGACTGGACCCCGCCGCCGGAAATGATCGCGCGGCAGCCCTACCTGCCGCGCTTCATGGCGGGCGGCCCCGGCAATCCGCTCGGCGCGCGCGCGATGTATCTCGGCACGACGGTGTACCGTATCCACGGCACCAACCGCCCCGATACGATCGGCACCGCGATCTCCTCGGGCTGCTTCCGTCTGGTCAATGCCGATGTCGCCGATCTCTATGA
>CAZOOO010000148.1:0-7871 GCA_964581435.1 uncultured Hyphomicrobiales bacterium
TTGATCGTCGGCATCGTTCGCCTTCACCCTTATATTTACGCGAAACCCCGATCGGTTTCGTACTTCGTCCGGAGCTACCGCCCACCCGCTCGCGATGCATGAATCGCTTCACGCAAAACGAAAATCGCGCCGACCGCTCACTGCTGAGCGGAAAGCGCTTCGACGCCACAGAGGACCGCGATCAATGCCGACCGGAGCGAACCGGCCAGCCTCCACCGAGGTCATGCACCCGAAATCAATCTCGAGAGATCTCGCTCAAGAGAACGACTATCGTCCTGGCATTGCCTAGCTATTTCGGCAGCGTCTGAGCAGCATTCGTCGAGGTTGGTGCCCGCTCCTATCGATCAAAGCAGATAGAGCGGGTGGTCCGTTCCGACGCTGGTGTAGCTCACCGCCTGCCGTTAAGTGCGCGGGTTTTATCCACGGCGACTCGTCAAGTCAAGGCTGAACCGCCATAATAGAAGCACTTCTGACCGTTTCGTAACCACCTTCCCGCTTCGTCCGGCTTCGGTGGGAACCGTCGGCGCGCCGGCTACCAGATATCGTTCAAAATAATAGTCTTTTCGGCACGACAGCCCCGGCACCATCAGACGCTCCCACTCTCTCAAGAGAAGGAGGGCGCCGAATCCGGGCCCCTGCCCGATGTCCTGCCCGGCAATATCCCCAAACAGCGCCGAATCAGAACATCGCCCTGGCCTTGCGAAGTCCTGTCGATTCGGCCGGGATTCCCAAAAATGGAACAGGGCGCAAATTGAGCCAAGTCCGCAGGCTCGCGGACCGAACCCGATTGGGGGCGACGCTGCGAACCCGCCGAGCGCAGGATGTCCACCGACGAGCCAGAGTCGAATGAGTTATTGCGAGGGGATTGCGCCGCGCATTACGCGCAGACGATAAGCCGCGCGCAACAACGCGCCGCTTCTCGATCGCGTCGGCGACCGCAGAATATCGGATCGAAGCAAGCAACCGTACGCTTGCCGAGTCAAAACGATCAACGTGTCTGTGGGGAATATCGAGCCAAGCCCGGCCGTCGCGCGAAGCGGACGAGAGCCTGAATGCCTGAGTAGACTCGGAGATACAACCACTTTAATCGCTACCGTCTGCAGCGGGGACCACACAGCGTCCTCCGCGGCAGAAAGCGACGATGACATGTGAACCGCAATGGCGGCTCACACTCTCTATTTGAGCTTAACTTAGTGACCGTGGCCGTTCTTTGCTTCGCGATGAGCCAACTCGCTCAGCAGCTTCTGCGCCAGCAGGTCCTGTCCTACCTGATCGACGGGAAACGTGGTGGCGTTGCCGAGATGGCCAATGGTTGCACTTTTGGCGCCCAGCGATCCCGAACCGGCATGGATCACTTTGCCATCCGAAGTGTATGAACCGTCGATCTGCTTACCCAGAGATTCATCGTAAAAAGAGATGTGTCGCGGCATCGGTGCACTCCTCCATTATTGGATTTCTTTGTGTACCGATGGAAACAGCGACGGTATAGCCAACTAGTTTACATAGTTGACATTTTATTTGGTGAAGGAGCCAGGCAGCAGCCTGTCGTACTCGCGCCGGACCGCGCGATAGCATTCGCAGGATGTGCGCTCCAAAAGTTTACGATCCAGTACGGTAATGATGCCGCGGCTATATGTGAGAACCTGTAGTTGCTGAAACTTCTGTAGCTCGGCATTGACGGCCACGCGGCTGACCACGAGCATTTCGGCCAGGAACTGTTGCGTGAGTCGAAGTTCGTCGCCATCGACGCGATCGTGAGACTTCAACAGCCATCGCGCGCAGCGCTGAAGGAGCGTATGACTGGCGTTGCACGCAACGGACTGCATCACCTGCGCAAGGAACGCTCGAGAGTAGGCGTTGAGCTTGCGCCGGAATACCGGCAGACGCGCTTGCAACTCCTGAAAATCCTGAAACGAAATGCGGATGCTGTCACCGGACACCTGGACGACGGCGCGATGCATGGATTGATCATCGCCCATGATGGCTCCGACGTTGATCATCCCCTCCCGTCCCGTGGTCGACGTCTCAGCTGTCCTGTCGGTCTTGAGCGGAGCTAGGTTGGAGATGATCGCAGTTTCGGGAAAGTACACATAATCGAATGGGCCGCGTGGTTCGTACAGCACGCAACCAAGCGGAAGTTGGACAAACTCACACAGCTTCTGAATTTCGATCCATTCCGTGTCCGGTATGCTCGCCAGAAGGCTGTTCTTTGGTCCGTGCACCATTGTCCCACGATCACCGGTTCTTGCGGCAAGTCAGAACAACCGGCGGTCGTAGTTTCGTCCTTTGCGTAGCTAAAGGCAAGCCGCGCCGGATTGACGGCCCTGACCTACGGCATCCGCTTCCCGACCGCGCTCTTGACGTGGGCCAAAGGCGATGTGTCACAAGCTTACTTTCTTGCTTTGGGGCTTGGTCGGAGTCGACCAGCGCCGAACCCGGTCGCGAAGCCGACGGAGCTGTCCGTAACCCCGTTGACGAATGACCTCCAACGAAAAGGCCAGCGATCTACCCGGCCCGACATCAACCAGCAGATCGGCCATCTTCCGGCGGCCGGCCCAGATCTGAGCCATGAAGCTTCCTTCGTAAGAACAGGAATCGATCGCTCCGATCTCCGCAGAGGAAAGCAGATCGTCCGTGATCCTGTCGATCAGCAGCATACCGGGCGAATATTTCGCGTAATCGGGACTGAAGGCCGTTTTCCAGGTATAGGCCGTGGCGCCGCAATACATCAGCACCTGCGCGGCGATGGCGAGCCGGTCGACACGAAGCAGGGCAACCGAAGCATTGCCGCGTTCGGCAAGCGCGGCAACCATTTGTCTGGCGAAGGCCGCATCCGCGGGCCTGCATAACAAAGCCGTGCCACGGGCTCCTTTCCAGCTTGCGGCTTCCAGCTCGAGAAAAGTCTCGAACGCCTCTCCCGTATCCGGAGCGCGGCGATTGACGATATCGACACTGCCCGCGGCGGAGAGGCGGTTCCAGTCCTGCCGCAGCTTCTTCCGGGTCGAGCCTGACCGTTTCACGCCGATATCGGGCGTCGCAAAAGGCCGCGTGCTCTCGGACAATCTGAGATACGCACAGCCCTGTTCCGTCAGCGTATCAATAAGCGTTTCGAAGCTCCGAGCCTCGGCATCGAGCGATCTCAGACTGATCACCCTGGGCAGCGAGCGACTGTCACGGATCGCCGATAAAAAGCGCGGAATGACATCGCGAATGAAAGCGGGATCCACGACCGGACTTGAAAGAAAGGCGTAGTTGTAAGGCAATGCTTCAAGCACCGCGGGCCATAGTCGCGAAATCCTGCGGACTTGAAAGGCCCATATACCGACCAGCTTCTTGAGTCCGGTACTGTCGTCCCACGCCAATAGAACATGGATACTCGCAAACCCGCTTTCGTTGGCGACCGTCAGGGCGACCGGATTCATGAACACGTTGGAAGAGGCTCGCCGAGCAAGATCGTCCCATGGCGCCGCAAGGTCCAGTGTTGGTGAACAAATGTTTACTGAAATCATCGGACGCCCCGGATCATCCTGCGCGATCCGCTCGGCCGCCGATACTGGTCTTCTCGCATTGCTTTTTAGTTAAGCCGTATCGATCGGCCCGGTTTCACTTGTTTGGAAACCTTCAAAGTTTATTTGCATTTTGCAGCGCAATGATACCCTTGGAAAGAAGGGTCGATCCATGCGCCATACCGACATAGCGATCATTGGCGGCGGACTGGCCGGCTCGACGGCCGCCGCGATGCTGGGCCGTGCAGGCATCCCTGCGATGATGATCGATCCGCACACCACATATCCACCCGACCTGCGCTGCGAAAAACTCGGCGGCACTCAACTTCCGCGACTGCGCAATACGGGCCTCGACAAGGAGATACTGCAAGCGACGACGATCGACGGCGAGGTATGGGAAGCGCGGTTCGGCTTCGTGGTGGCAAAAAAGCCCAGCGACCAGCACGGCGTGATGTACGACACTCTCGTCAACACCATGCGTGCGCAAATCCCGCCGAGCGTCGAGGTCATGTATACGAAAGTCGTCGAGATCGCCACGAGCGACGAACGCCAGCGCCTCGTGCTGGCCGATGGAGAAACAATTTCCGCACGCCTGATCGTGCTTGCGAACGGTCTCAGCATCAGCCTGCGTCACCTGCTCGGACTCAGGCGCCGAATCATCAGCGAATGTCATTCCGTGACGCTCGGCTTCAACGTCATGCCGGTCGATCGCCCGGCGTTGCTCTTTCCGGCCCTGACCTACTGGCCGAAGCGGTCGAGCGATCGCATGGCTTATCTGACGCTGTTTCCGATCGGCAATACCATGCGAGCCAACATGATGGTCTATCGGTCGATGGACGACACTTGGTTTCACGAGTTCCGCGAGAACCCCGAAGCGACGATACGCGCAATGATGCCTGGCTTCGACCGCATGACCGGCGGCTTCAAGGTGAGCGGACCGATCAAGATCCGGCCGGCAGATTTATATGTCACGGAAAATCATCGACAAGCCGGAGTCGTTCTCGTCGGCGACGCTTTCGCGACCTCGTGCCCGGCCGCGGGCACCGGCACGGACAAGGTGTTCACAGACGTCGAGCGGCTTTGCAACGTTCATATTCCGCACTGGCTCGCCACCGAAGGCATGGACCGCACCAAGATCGATATGTTTTACGACGATCCCGTCAAAACAGAATGCGATGCATGGTCGGCAGCGAAGGCCTGGCATCTTCGCTCGCTGTCGATCGACAACGGCCTGACGTGGCGCGCACGCCGGTGGGCGCGCTTCATCGGGCGTCTGGCTGTGGGACTGACCAGACCGACGAATAGATCTGACGTGCGGACATCCGCATCACCGCCGCGCCCGAAATCGCCCGAAGGCAGGCTGGCATAGCGCCTGTGCGGGACCGGCTTCCCGCAAAACCTCAGCGGATGAAGCTGTCCCCCGGTATTCCTTGGCGGCGCCACACCACCTTGCACTGACGGCCAGTGCTTGCGTTGCGCGAGAAAATGACTCGCGGAAAAGCCGATGAGTGGAACTCACTACTAATTTTTTCTCACGCTGACATAGCCTCTTTCATTCCGGAAAGCCCGCGAAGCAGTTGCCTGACGCGACACGACGCAAAAAAGGGCCGGCTTGCACCGGCCCTTTTTACCTGAGATCAGCCGATGCCTACTCCGCCGGCGGAAGCGCCAGCGGTTCGGTCTCCGGCGCAGACGGCACGATCGCCGCCTGTTTCTCGCGCTCGTCGAGAATCAGCTTGTCGCGCTTGACCGCCACTTCGCGGATCTTGGCCATCGACGCGCCGGTGCCTGCGGGAATGAGCCGGCCGACGATGACGTTTTCCTTCAGGCCCTCAAGCGGGTCCACCTTTCCGTTGACGGCAGCCTCGGTGAGCACACGCGTGGTCTCCTGGAACGAGGCCGCCGAGAAGAACGAGCGGGTCTGCAAGCTGGCCTTGGTGATGCCGAGCAGGACCGGCGTCCCCGTGGCGATCTTCTTGCCTTCTTCCTGGGCCTTGAGGTTGAGCCGGTCGAACTCGATCTTGTCGATCTGCTCGCCCGAGATCATGTCGGTCTCGCCCTGATCGGTAATCTCGACCTTCTGAAGCATCTGACGGACGATCACCTCGATGTGCTTGTCGTTGATGAGCACGCCCTGCAAGCGGTAGACCTCCTGGATTTCGTTGACCAGATAGGCAGCGAGTTCCTCGATGCCCTTGATCGCCAGGATGTCGTGCGGCGCGGGATTGCCATCGACGATAAAATCGCCCTTCTCGACGATGTCGCCATCCTGCAGATGGATGTGCTTGCCCTTCGGAATAAGGTACTCGCGGGTCTCCTCATCCTTGTCGACCGGCTCGATCGAGATGCGGCGCTTGTTCTTGTAATCGCGGCCGAACCGGATGGTGCCGGCGATTTCCGCGATGATTGCCGCGTCCTTCGGCTTGCGAGCCTCGAACAGTTCGGCCACCCGCGGCAGACCGCCGGTGATGTCGCGGGTCTTGGCGCTCTCGGTCGAGATACGCGCCAGGATATCGCCGGGCTTCACCTTGGCGCCGATGTCAACCGACAAAATGGCGTCGACCGACAGCATGTAGCGGGCGTCGCCGCCACGGGGGAGCTTCAGCACCTTGCCGTCCTTGCCCTTGATCACGATGGCCGGGCGAAGATCCGCCCCGCCGCGCGTGCCGCGCCAGTCGATGACGATACGCTTGGCGATACCGGTGGATTCGTCGAGGGTTTCGGAGATCGACTGACCTTCGATCAGGTCTTCGAATCCGATCGTTCCCTCAAGCTCTGTCAGAACCGGCCGGGTATAGGGATCCCACTCGGCGATACGCTGGCCGCGCTTGACCATGTCGCCTTCGTCAACGTGCATGCGCGCTCCGTACTGAATACGGTGGGTTGCGCGTTCGGTGCCGTCCGCATCGACAACGGCGACTACCATGTTGCGCACCATCGCAACCAGATGACCTTCGCCGTTTCTTGCGATCGCCTTGTTCCTGATCGTGATCTTGCCGTCGAAGTTCGACTCGATCACCGACTGCTCGTTGATCTGCGCGGCGCCGCCGATATGGAACGTGCGCATCGTGAGCTGGGTGCCGGGCTCGCCGATCGACTGCGCCGCGATGACGCCGACCGCCTCGCCGTGATTGACGGGCGTGCCGCGGGCCAGATCACGGCCATAGCACTTGCCGCAGATGCCGTTGACCAGTTCGCAGGTCAGTGCCGAGCGGATTTTGACCTCCTGGATGCCGGCCCGGGAGATCTGATCGACATGGCTTTCTTCCATCAAGGTGTTGCGCTTGATCAGCACCTCGTTGCTCGCGGCATCACGGATGTCTTCGCAGGCCGTGCGGCCCAGGATGCGCGATCCCAGCGACGCCACCACCGTGCCGGCATCGACGATGGCGCGCATCTTGATACCGAGCTTGGTGCCGCAGTCATCCTGGGTGATGATGCAGTCCTGTGCAACGTCGACCAGGCGGCGGGTCAGATAGCCCGAGTTCGCCGTCTTCAACGCGGTGTCCGCGAGACCCTTGCGGGCGCCATGGGTCGAGTTGAAGTATTCGAGAACCGACAGCCCCTCCTTAAAGTTGGAGATGATCGGCGTCTCGATGATCTCGCCCGACGGCTTCGCCATCAGGCCGCGCATGCCGGCGAGCTGACGCATCTGGGCGGGCGAGCCTCGCGCGCCGGAATGCGCCATCATGTAGATTGAGTTGATCTGGGCCTCGATGCCCTTGGCGTCCTTCTTGGTCGAAGAAATTTCCTTCATCATCTCCTTGGCGATTTCTTCCGTCGCCTTGGACCATGCGTCAACGACCTTGTTGTATTTCTCGCCATGCGTGATCAGGCCGTCGTTGTACTGCTGCTCGAAATCCTTCGCCAGCGCGCGCGTGGTGTCGACGATCTTCCACTTCCCATGCGGGACGACCATGTCGTCCTTGCCGAAGGAGATGCCGGCCTTGAACGCGTTGTAGAAGCCGAGCGCCATGATCCGGTCGCAGAAGATCACCGTCTCCTTCTGGCCGCAGTGACGATAGACCTGATCGATCACGCCGGAGATTTCGCGCTTGGTCATCAGCTTGTTGATGACGTCGAACGAGATCTTTGGCGACTTCGGCAGCACCTGGCCGAGCATGACGCGGCCGGCAGTGGTTTCGATCAGACGCTTTACGGACTCGCCATCCTCGCCGATCACATCCCAGCGATACTTGATCTTGGTATGAAGATGGATGACGCGGGAATGGAGCGCATGCTCCAGCTCGGCCATATCGCCGAACACCTTGCCTTCACCGGGCAAGCCCTCACGCATGATCGAAAGATAGTAAAGACCGAGCACGATGTCCTGGCTGGGAACGATGATCGGCTGACCGTTCGCCG
>CAZOOO010000149.1:0-7868 GCA_964581435.1 uncultured Hyphomicrobiales bacterium
ACGCCCGCGACGTCCTCGAAGGTGACGCGGCCGTTGGCCTCCGTCAGCATCTTGGCGCGCGACTTGCCGAAACCCATAGCCTTGCCGGCGCCGCCCTGCATCTGGCGCGACAGAAAGATCCACACGCCGATGAGCGCGATGAACGGAAGCCACGATACCAGCAGCGAAACGAACCATGGCACGCTGTCGCCGGGAGGCTTGGCTGTGATCTGCACCTTGGCATCATAGAGCCTTTTTACCAGCCCCGGATCACTTGGCGCGAAGGTCTGGAAAGCGGAACCGTTGGTGAAGGTGCCGCGAATTTCCTGCCCCTGGATCACGACATCGCGAACATTGTTCTGATCGACTTCCGTCAGCAACTGCGAGAACGAAATATCCTGCGCGGTCGTGTGGTGGCCAGGATTCTGGAACAATGTGAACAATGCCAACAGGAGCAAGACAATGATGACCCAGAGGGCGAAGTTGCGCATATTGTTGGCGTTCATCGATCTTCCTTCGAGGCCGCGCGGATCGCAGCCGGATGTCCCTGCATCGACTTAACAGATGGGGGTTGCCGACACGTATACAATCACAATCTAGGCGCGGAGGCTGCCGCTGCCAAGGGAACCGGACGAAACTCTTATTAAATATAACCTGTTCCGCCAGGGCAAGTTGACTTAAGGTTCCGCAACGCGCGAAACCGCTGTTTCCGCCTATCACCTCTTTGATCCGCTTCATCTTTCAAGCGCGCATGCGACGAAAAGCGTGACGCTTCACATTTTCCGGCGGCATGGGAGCACGTGAGGGAACTTGACGCTTCCGGCTTGGATCACAGCCGGTGGTCCCGGCGCGGCGATTCACGAAGCCGCATCAGTCGGTCCGGCGCCGGGCCGGAGCGGGCTCGACGCTGATCCGCTCGGAGGTGAGTGTCACCAGCGCCCCCGCCAGCGTCCTTCTGAGCAGAATGCGCCGGCCGGAATCCGCGTGACCCGCAGCGCTTTCGAGCGCCGAGAGCAAAGCCTCGACCTTGCCCAGTTCGGCCCGTCCCTCGCAGCCGACGCGATCGATCGCCCGCAGCAACAATCGAACCTTGATCTCCTCCGGGAGGGCCGCAAATGCCTCCGTCCGAAAGCCCGGACGCGGCGCGGCGTCATCCTGCAGGGCCAGATACCGCTCCGCGCCGTCGACGAGCAGTTCCAGCGCGGTATTCGCGCGCATCAGACGCGATGCGAGCCGCGCCAGGTTGCGGGCATCGCATCCTTCCTCCGCCAGCGCCGGCATCAGGGCGCGCAACCGCGGACGCGTGAAATTGAGGTCGCGATTGGTCGGATCCTCGACGTAATCAATCCTTGCCTTCTTCAGTGTCGCAATCAGCCTCGACTTCGGAACGTTCAGGAACGGCCGGGCCAGGATGAACCCGTCACGCATGGTTTCGCGCGCCATCGCGGAGAGGCCCGCAATGCCGCTGCCGCGCGAGATCCGCATCAGGACAGTCTCCGCCTGATCGTCCAACGTATGTCCGGTCAGAATGTAGCTCGCGCCGGCGGACCGCGCCGCCTTGAACAAGAGGGCGTATCGTGCCTCACGCGCCGCCGCGGGCAATCCCGTTGCAGGCTTCTTGCCGGTCCAGCGCAGCGTGCGATGAGGAATGCCGAGAGACTTGGCGAGCCGCTTCACCTGGCGAGCCTCGCGTGCCGCTTCTCGCCGAAGCGCATGGTCGACGGTGACGGCGACGAGATCGGGCCCGCGCCTCATGGCGCGCCGCCAGCGCGCGGCCAACCACATCAAGGCGATGGAATCGGGGCCGCCGGACACGGCCAGGACCAGCGCGCGGCCGGCTTTCCAATCCGCAAAGAGCCTTTTCGCTTCCGGAGCCGCGACCGGCAAAGCCGGACAATCCTTCGGCGGCTTCATCGCCCGCGCGGTGGATCCAGAATCTTTCACCGCTTCACGGAAGCGGCGACAGGCTCTAGCATTTCACCCGCCTCTGCTCGCGGTCCACGGCCTGCTTCACCCCCGCGGACGCGCGGGGATATTTGCGCGTGACCTCACCAAGCGCGGCGCAGGCGGCCTCCTTTTCCTTCAGCGCGGCCAACGATTGTCCGAGCCGCAGCAACGCATCCGCCGCCTTCGCCGAACTGTCGTATTTCGTCGTCACGCCCAGGAAAGCCTCAGCGGCCTCACGATATTTCTGGCGCTGAAACAGGCTCTCTCCCAGCCAGTACTGCGCATCGCCCGTCAGCGCACCTGAGGGGTATTTCCGGGTGAAACTGCGCATGGTTTCCTCGGCCAGCGCATAGTCCTTGCGCTGCATGTAGCCGATGCCAAGATCGAATTCGTCGCGCGGCGTCGCCGATGGAGGCAATGTTGTCAGGCCGCCCGTATTGAGCGGAGCGTTGCCGGTTGCCGGATAGCCTCCCGAAGAGCGCGGACCGACATTGGCGAGATCGAGCGGCGCGCCGGCTTCGCGGCCGCCGGGCGAGCCCACGGCCGCCGCCGGAATCGGCATCTGTCCGCCGCCCAGCGCGCGCGGCGCACCCGGGGCGTTGGGGTTCTGGCTGGGGTCAAAGGCGTCACCGCGGCGGCCTTGCGCAGGCACGGTCACCGCCTGCTCCTGCACGACGGGCGGCTGACCTCCTCGCTGATCGTAATTCGGCTCAAGCGAGCCGGGATCTGGATGCGCCGGCGCAGGCGCAGTCGCCGTGACTCCAGGCGACGCCGATCCGGGCTGCAACTGCCGCAACTGTTGTTCGAGCATCCGATTCCGGTGCTGCAATTCTTCGTTCTGCCCGGTCAGCGTTCGCAACTGCTGTTCCAATTGCTGAATGCGGAGTTCAGGATCGACGTCGTATTGCGCAGACGCATGGGACGACAGCATCAGCATCGTGAGCATGAGCGTCGCGGCAACGGCCATTGCGCGCGAAAACATCGGAGCTATGGATGACATCTTGCCCTGTCGACTGAGTATTCAAAGTCACATTGAAAGCGCACTCATTGAGAACTTGAGTACGCCGAAAATGTGACTTGGTCCAACACAATCACTTTACGGCAGTCTTGCACTTTACGACGCTGTGCCGGTCAGTCTTCTCCTTAAAACGTGCTTGTGACGTTAGATGTCCTTGCGATGTTTTATAGCCGGTTCGTACCGTCAAAACGAAAGGCGGAAGCCAGTTTATTCATCGATACGTTCCGGTGCAACAAACCGGCGCCCCAGGGCGCCGGCTTGAGAACGACATGCGCGGCGCGTCAGGAACTGGCGTTGAGCACCGTGACGGCGCGCCGGTTCTGAGACCAGCAGGAGATATCGTTGCAGACCGCGACCGGGCGCTCCTTGCCATAGGAAATGGTCCGCATCCGGCTAGGGTCGATGCCACGCGACGCAAGGAAAGAACGAACGGCCTGCGCGCGGCGGGCGCCGAGCGCGATGTTATACTCGCGGGTGCCTCGTTCGTCCGCATGGCCTTCGATGGTGAAGGAATAGCGATTGTAAGACTGTAGCCAGCGCGCCTGTTTTTCCAGCGTCGTTATCGCCTGAGGCGACAGGCTGGTCTGGTCGCTCTCAAAGAAAACGCGGTCGCCGACATTGACCACGAAATCCTGCTGGCTGCCCGGAGTCGCCGCGCCGGCCATTCCCCCGCCGGCGCTCCCGTCCATCGGATTTTTATTGGCGCAGGCACCCATCGACAGCGCCGCCGCAAGCACGGCGGCAAGCTTCAATCCCCGGAGGAATCGCTTCTGATTTAACATTCCGGAGCCTCCACGCTCGCGTTTTCCACTGTTATCGCTCTACAGGGCGATGGTTAAGCGAACGTTCCGTCAACCTTGATGAGACATTGCCAGACTGCATCAAATACCGATGTTTGCGGACGAAGCATCCGCGATGGTTAATAATCTGCAAATACGGCGCGAGGGTGGACCGACGGCGATTCTCACAACCGCGCGACCGGGAACCCGCCCATGTCCCCATATTAGAGCATTTTCGCTTCCGGTTGAATCAGAAGCGATGCTCTATATCGTTGATTTGACGCGTTTTCCTCACGCGAACCGGCAAGTTAAGGCATCGGGCCGGATCACGACCTCGGGACGATCGAGGGCCGCGCGAACGGAACCCGAGAATCGATGGGCGCGAGGGTCGCAGCGCCGGTTCCGCGCTCGAATAACATTCGACGTTCGAAATAGCTCGAACGGAGATACGGATAGCGGGCGAAGACCTTTTCGCGCGACGCCGGAAAATCGACCGCCATCAGGCAGATCGGCTTGATGAGACCAGGGTACAGACGCGGCGGACTCAACGGCTGATGATTAAACAAGCGCCGGTAAAACGACCTGTGTTCCGCGCGAACGGTGGCCAGACCGAGGTCGGCATGGAAGAAGCTGCAGGCGACGAAGCATAGACGGAGCGTCAGGTAGGGCAATTCGGGAAATCGGCCCGCGAACTCCGGATCCGCCACAAAGCGGGTCGGGTCGACCATAACCTTGCCGCGTTCGACCTCCGGCCGAAGATAATCATTGAACACATCCACCGAAGGGCAGAGCGGATGCTTCGGCGATGAAACGCTGAGACGAATGGAACTGGCGAGCGCGCCGTCCAGATAGACGCCAAAAATCCAGGAGTTCGGCATATCGTCGAAACGATCGAAGATTCTGTGATCGCGGTTGCTCTCGATCGCGCCTTCATTCAGGTAGGCGCGATATCGAAGGCGATAAATGATATCCTTATCAGCCGGCGTTTCCATCAGGCGATAATCAACCCGATCGAGCAGCTCGATCCCTCGTTCTGTAGGCTTGGCAATTATTTGCAGAGCCGAATTCATTGAAGCACCCCCGAGCCACCTGATTCCAGCCGAAGGTCAAAGGTTAACGCGTCGTTAATGAATTGAAAAGATAACAAATCATTAATGTTAACCCATAATCTCCACTTTCTTTCACGTTCGGGCCAAAAAGGCTGCTTTCCCGCTTCGGATCAGAGACTCAGTGCGAAGATAACGTGACCGACCGGACGACCTTCACATTGTCATCACGCAGATGGCGTCCATGAGAGGCGTCGAGCAGTTGACGAATGCATGCTGCGGACACCGGTCGGCTGAACAGATAACCCTGCGCTTCCGTCACCGTGCCGTCGCCGCTGACGAGCTCGAGCTGCTCGGTGGTTTCAATGCCTTCGACGACGACGGCCATGCCGAGATCGGCGCTGAGCCGGGCCACGCCGCGCAATAGCGTCAGCGGCCGGTCGGTATCGATCCCCTCCAGAAACGAGCGATCGATCTTGACCTTCTGAAGCGGGAAATTGTGCAGATAGCTGAGGCTTGAATACCCTGTGCCGAAGTCGTCGAGTGAAATACTCACGCCCGCCGAGTGCAATTGCCGCAGCGCGTCGTGCGTCCACTCCGTGTTGCGCAGCAACGACGATTCCGTAATCTCGATTTCGAGGCGGTGCGCCGGAAGACCGGAAACCTCCAGCGCATAGCGGACCTCGCTCAGGATGTCGCGCTGATGGAACTGCTGCGACGAGAAGTTGACGGCGACGCTGACAGCCTCCGGCCACCTCATGCATTCCATGCAGGCCTTGCGCAGAATCCAGCGGCCGAGATCGAGGATGAGCCCCATCTCCTCCGCCACCGGAATGATGTCCATCGGGGAAACCATCCCGCGCGTAGGATGATTCCATCGCAGCAACGCCTCGCAAGTGGTGATCCGCCCCGACTTCAGATTGACCAGCGGCTGATAGAACAGCTCGAACTCTTCATTTGCCAGCGCCCTGCGCAGATCGAGTTCGAGGACGCGCCGCCTTTCGACCGTTTCAGCCATTTCGCTGCGGAAGAAGCAGAACGTGCCGCGGCCATCCGCCTTGGCACGGTAGAGTGCCATGTCGGCGTGCTTGAGAAGATTGTCGGCCGTGATGCCTGGTGACGTCAGCGCGATACCGATACTTGCCCCGATCTCGACAAGATGGCGGTCGATCTCATATCGCTCGGTGAGCTGTTCGACGATCCGGCGGGAGAGCGCGGCCGCATCCTCCGCTGACTGGATGTTTTGCTGAAACACGACGAATTCGTCGCCGCCGAAACGCGCGACGAAGTCCTCCGGGCGCAGCATTCCCCTGAGACGGTCGGCAACGATGCATAGCAGGCGATCGCCGCAGGGATGACCGAGCGTATCATTGATCTGCTTGAACTGATCGAGATCGATGAACAGCAGCGCCGACAGCCTCGGCGTACTATTGGAGATCGCCAGCAGGCGTTCGATCTCGTCGCGGAAGCTGAGCCTGTTGGGCAGTTCGGTAAGCGGATCGAAGCGGGCGAGATGGTTGATCCTCGCTTCCGCCTTGCGCCGCTCCGTGATGTCCTCGACCAGCACGACCGTGCCGCCGCAGGCCATCGGCTGGAACGTCCACGAGAGCGCCCGACCCCGCTCCATATCAACGTCAGCGGTCACGATTGCGCCGGCCTGCGAATTCTCGATCTCCGAGATAATCGTTGCTCCGTTCTCGGACGACATCGTTCCGGCGGCCACGCATCCCTCGATGACCTCCGCCGCGCCGACGCTGCGATGCACGAAGCCGTCCGCGAGATGCATCATTTCGCTGAAGCGATAGTTCATCACGGCCAGGCGGCCGTCGGCGCCGAACATGCACAGGCCGTGCGGCATGTTGTTCAGCGCGGTGTCGAACTGGCCGGCGAGCGCAGCTTCGCGCTCGCGCGCGATCAGGGCGCGGAGAAAAATATGCTTCAGTCTGGTCGTGATCCTTTCGAGACCAAGGAAATACAGCACGGTGAGAAGCGCCATCCCAAAATAGTAAGGATCGCCTCTCAGCGCCATCGCCCCCGCCATCGGCCCGCAGGTCAGCAGAATCTGCAGATGGAAAATCCATGGGCGCCCGTAGGCACGACCGGCGCCGGCCGCCACATATCCCGTGGTGACCGAGATGCAGATCATGTGCGCGACGGCGTCGTCGGTCATCAAAAGCGCGATGGCGCACCAGGCGCCAAGGGCAATGGCATAGAGCACCGCTCCGATCTGATAACGGGTCTCCCAGCGCGAGGCTTCGCTCTCGGTCAGATCCGAACGGCGATTCTTGTATTTCGCCATGTCGAAGCTGCGAAGCATCCCGATCAGGACCAGAAGCACCGCGCATGGCCACAACAGATGGTTGCCGGTCCGCAATGCGGTCATGACGGCTGCAATCGCAGCGCAGACCGCGCCTGCGAACATCGGCGCCGGATTCTGGAACAGCGAACCCACAAGCGCCGCGTATATCGCCGGCGACATGGTATCGATATCGCGATGGTGGTCGGCCAACTGCATCGGCTGCGCGCGTATCCTTTATCTGCGCGCGTAGTGTTACCGGCCGCGAGTGAAGCCTTTCTGAGCGAACATCGTTAGCGACGCGTTGAACCGACCATCAAAAGATCGAATTTTCCCCGTGAATCAGCCGGTTATAGCGTTTTCGAGCGAAATGGACCCGGTTCGCGTGAAGAAAACGCGTCAAATCAAGAATTAAGTGTCTTTCGCCGTTTCATGAACGGTCAAAGACACTTGCGCGTCCTGATCCAAACGACGCCGATCCGGTTTCTGCTTACGAATGTTTCAATCGGAGGACGGCGAGCCACACGGTTGCGCACGCGTTCGGAATTTGACGTCGCATACGGGATGCGTGCGGCCGACGCCAGACTCGACCGTCAGCTTCCATCAGGCAGGCCCTTCCGCTGATGCCCGTCACGGGCACCGGGCTCAAGAGAGCAGCGGCGACCATGCCGGATCGGAGGCGAAACCGGGCGTGGGAACCTTCAATTCGTTGCGGCCCGAGACGTCGATCGTATGGAGCGACGGTCCGCTGTTGCCGCCGGGGTCGCGGAAAAACATCAGGACCCGGCCGTTGGGCGCGAAGG
>CAZOOO010000150.1:0-7834 GCA_964581435.1 uncultured Hyphomicrobiales bacterium
ATTGACACCACGCTGGCGGCGTTCAAACGCAACCGCACAGTGCGCAACCGCCATCAGTCGGCTCGCGCTCGGCATGACATGCGCACCTGGCAGGTCGCGCGCCGCAGGCGCACGCGGCATCTGATCGAGTTGGGCGGCCTCGTCGTCAAGGCCGGGATTGTGGGCCTCACCGGCGACGACCGCGCCACCATTTATGGCGCTCTCTTCTGGATTGCCGAAAAGCTCAATAGCGACGGCGGCGAACGGGCGCGCGGCGTCTGGACAAAACTGGGAAAGATGGCGTTCGAGGCAGATCGTTCGGCACGCTCAAATAACAAGATGAAGCCGTAACGGGACCAAGCGTGACCGATGGCGGGCGGCGCGGAGACCCCGCATATCGCAGCGCTGCTCGCCATCGCGCGGCACTGCCGAGGACCGCCCGGTCCCATTCGGAGAGCTACAATTAGAACAAATCTAAGCCATTTCGATTGCGGTAAGGTTCCGGCTCCCTTAAGCCGTGAAGCAGTACGATGCGCTTAAAAGGCGGCGTCGCCAGGATACCGTAAGCTTTTGCAGGCAGCGGCCGGGCGAGAGTTCCGAGTGCTGGATGAAAGACTCGACTGCCCAGTTCGTGGAATTGTATCTGGCTGAGAGCGGTCGTTTACAGCGCCGTGCCAGCCGGATCGTCGGTTGTCGCACGACTGCGTCGGACATCGTCCACGATGTCTTTCTGCGCCTGTGGAAGCGCAAGCAGGATGGGATGGATGAAGCGTCAGCCTATCTCAGCCGAAGCGTGCGCAATGCCGCGATCGATCATCTACGGGGTGAGCGCGTCCGCGCCGAATACATCGAGCGCACAGTCCCTGAGCAGCGCTTCACCACGCCGCCGTCGCCGCATGACATCGTCGCCGCACGCGATCATCTCCGGTACATCGACGATGTGATCCGGGCGCTGCCAGAACGCACCCGCCACGTCTTTCTTCTCAACCGCGTTCATGGCCGCAACTACAGGGAGATCGCCGGCACTCTCGGCATCTCCATAGGAGCAGTCGAGAAGCATATAATCCGCGCCCTGAAGGCGATCCGGGCCGGCACCGAGGATTTCTGACGTTCGATGTGAGGTTTTGACGCTGTGGCCCGTCATATCTGATAGAACAGCCGCATTTCGCGCTCATGCAACCCTCAACCTTCAGAATTCCGCGCTATGGATCGCGAGTCCCGCACGAAGCCCCCGGATATCGACGATACGGCGCTTGAGTGGTTCACACGCCTGCAAGGTGGAGCATCGGCGGCGGATCGAGCGGCGTTCGAGCGCTGGGTTGCGGCCAGCCCCAGTCACCGTCAGGCATTTCGTCGTGTCCAAAGCCTGTGGTCGGCGGCGGAATCTCCGGGTGTGCGCGTCGCACAGGAAGAGAACGAAAACCTGTCCGTCTACCTCGACGCAATGGACCGCGCCAAGGCACGTCGCAAAGCCAGAAAGCGCGGTCTGGCGACCGTTATCGTCGGGCTGGTCGTTCTCGGTGGTGCCATTGCATTGGAGCGGCCCAATCTGTTCCAGGATATGCGGGCGGACGCTGTGTCGGCCCGTGGCGAGCGGCGGACCGTTGACCTTCCGGACGGATCAACGGTTCTGCTCGATGCCGACAGCGCCTTGGTACAGCGCTTCACGAACGGGGAGCGGCGTGTCGTGCTGCTCCGCGGCGGCGCTTACTTCTCCGTCGTCAAAGCCGCGCAATCCTTTGTCGTTGAAGCCTCCAGCGGAACGGTCGAGGTTCTCGGTACGAAGTTCGACGTGCGGCTGTCGAACGACGATACCGTCGTGACGGTGGCGCAGGGGCGCGTCGCCGTAACGTCCCCGAATAGGCAGCACGCATTGCTGGAGCCGGGCCAACAGGTGAGATTTAACAAGGCCGGCGTCGGTCCGGTGCGGAGCGCGGACCTGTCGGCATCCATGGCGTGGCACGAGGGCCGGTTCGTGTTCTATCAGGCGCGTTTTGCGGATGTCATTGGAGAACTGCAACGTTATCGGCCGGGCCGCCTCATCGTCGCCAGCGCCGCGCTGGCCGACAGCCGGGTCAGCGGCAGTTTCACGCTGGATGATCCCGATGCGGCGCTGGAATCGCTCCGATCCACAGTGAACTTCGAGACCTATTCCATTCTGGGCCGTCTCACGGTCCTACGCTGATCCTCACCCGATGGCATCCCGCCGCCCGGCCGAAAAAATATTCGCGGTGGGGTGAGGTAAGAGCCCGCTCGCCCGTGAATCACAGTGAGAGCCGACGCCATGCACGATCGGCCGGGGCAGTGATTTACTAGCAGGGAAAGAACATGGGGCGATCGAAGTTGAGAGACCGCAAGCGCGTTTTGCTTGCAACCACGTTGGCAATGACAGTGGCGGCGTCTCTGCCCGCTGTTGCGCAGGCTCAGGAGCGTGTTGCTCCGCGGCAATCCGGCGCTGCGGGGCTGTTCCGCTTCGATATTGCGGCACAGCCGTTGCCTCAGGCGCTGAACGAGATCGGACGCACGACCGGCCTTGCTGTGGTCTTCACGGGCAGCCGCCCGTTCAACATTACTGGCCGGCCGGTGCAAGGCAACCTCACGTCCTCCCAGGCTCTTTCTGTGCTGTTGGCGGGAACCGGTATCACCTACCGTTTCACCAACCCGCGTACGGTCACAATCGATACGGGAGAGCAACGCGGATCGGTCCGTGGAGGATCGCTGCCAGCCGGTGCGATCGCGCTTGATACGATCGACGTGCAGGGGGCAGGGAATCCCAATTCCACGATGTCGCTGCCTCCGGCCTATGCCGGCGGGCAGGTGGCGCGCGGCGGCCAGCTCGGCATGCTCGGCAACCGGGATATGATGGACACGCCGTTCAACCAGACCGTCTACACGCGGAAATTGATTCAGAACCAGCAGGCCAGAACCCTCGGCGACGTACTCAACAACGATCCTTCGGTGGTCAAGGTATTCGACTCCGGCGGTGGTTTTCCTCGCGATCAATGGTACGTCCGCGGGGTTGGCGCCAATGCTCAGAGCGTCGCCTTCGGCGGCTTGTTCGGCATCGCGCAAACCGGATACGGCACGATGGCGACGGAGACGATCGAGCGTGTCGAGGTGCTGAAGGGCGCGAGCGCGCTGCTCAATGGTCTTCCGCCAAGCCAGCTCGCGAACCTTGGCACCGTCAATCTGGTGCCGAAGCGCGCCGGCGACGAGCCGCTGATCGCCTTTACGCCTGATTATGCGATGAACAGTCAGGCCGGCGGACACCTCGATGTGGGCCAGCGCTTCGGCGACAACAAGGAGTTCGGCGTCCGTTTCAACGGAGTCTACCGCAGCGGCGACACACCCATCCTCCACAACTCGCGCGAAACGAGAGTGACGACCTTCGGTTTCGATTACCGGGGCGAAACCGTCCGGCTCTCCCTCGATCTTGGCTACCAGAACCAGATCATGCGGGGGGTCCGGGAAATTATCTATGTCGACAGCGGCGTCCCGATTCCGAGGGCGCCCAAAAATACCGCCAACTGGGGCCAGCCGTGGCAATCCTATAAGTCAGAGCACAAGTACGCCACGACCCGCGGCGAGTGGGATATCACCGAGAACGTGACCGCCTACGCCGCAGTCGGACGCAGCACGATTGGTGTAAAGACCGTCGAAAACTATATGTCCGTTACCGATGCCGCGGGCACATTGCTGTCCGCATGGTACCCTGCCGCAGGCGTTAGTTACACACAGGCCGCGACAGCCGAGGCAGGGTTGCGCGGACGTGTGCAGACCGGGCCTGTGAGCCACGTCCTGGCTCTAGCGGCGGGTTGGGCAAACGAAGAATCGGGGTTCGACGAAAGCCCGGCCACTCCTCTGCCTGCTTCGAGCCTGTATAATCCTGTGTATTTCCCGCAGCCGGATTTCGCCCCGCTTGGCGATCCCCGCAACGTACCCATGAACAGCCGCAATGAGAATCTAGGCTTCGCGCTGGCTGATACGCTGTCGATTTTGAACGAGCGTGTCCAATTGATGCTCGGCATCCGGCACCAGAACGTCAAGCAGATGTCTTTCAGTACCGACGCTCGCTATGACGCGAGCGCGCTGTCCCCTGCGGCGGCGCTGATCGTCAAGCCCTGGGAGAATGTCTCGCTTTACGCCAACTACATGGAGGCGCTGCAGGCCGGAGCAATCGCGCCGAGAACCTCGCTCAATGCCGGTGAAGTCTTCGCACCCTACAAGACGACGCAGTATGAGGTCGGCGCCAAGGTCGATTTCGGCCGCATCGCGGCGACGCTCGCCGCCTTCACCGCGACGCGTCCGACCTTCGCTCTGGACCCCGACACCTTCATCTTCGGTGAGGTCGGCAAGACCCGCTTTCAGGGGATCGAGCTGACGGCCTTTGGACAGGCGACCGAGACCATCCGCTTCGTCGGTGGCGTCACTTTCATGGATCCGACGCTGGTCGAAACGCCTGACGGAACCAACGTCGGCAACCGGTACGGAGGAATCCCCAAGTATCGCGCCACTCTCTCCATGGAATGGGATACGCCGTTCGTCGACGATCTCACCTTGGCCGCGATGGGGCAATACCAGTCCTCCACCTACTTCGATGACGAGAACACCCGAAAAATCGGCGGCTGGTATCGTTTCGACCTGAACGCACGCTACACGATCAGGCAGCCGGGCTGGAAGCCGATCATCGTTCGGGCAACCCTGCGCAACGTTCTGGATCAGAGCTATTGGGCGACGACTGGCTATCAACTGGGTCTGAACGAGCCGCGTACATTCCTGCTGTCGACGACGTTCCAGTTCTAACCACAGTGAGGACACTAGCGCGCCAACTCCGTTCCGTGCTGCCTCCAAATGTCGGAGGCGATACGCTGCGATACTCGTAAAGCCATGAGAGCCGGGTACCTACGCCGAGCCTCAAGGAGATGAAGGATGGACCTGCGCCACCTTCGCTATATCGTCGCCAGCGCGCGCTGCGGCAGCTTCAGCGCGGCCGCAAACGAGTTCAATGTCCGGCAGCCGATCGTCAGTAAACGCATCAAGGAGGTTGAGGGCAAACTTGGTGTGCGCTTGTTCGAGCGTTCGACCGCCGGAGCACGACTGACATTGCCATAGCGTTTTCGAGCGAAGCGGGCACCGCTTCGTGTGAAGAAAACCCGTCAAAACAAGATTCAAAAGCGGAGCTTTTGATGAGGATTTCGTCGTCGATGCGCGTCGGGTTCTCGATGAGACGGACCAGATGACCCGCCGCGCGAAGGCCGGTCGTGCCGGGACGTGAAGATGCGGCGCAACGAGCAGTCCATTGAACTTCGTCACCTGCGCTATTTCATCGCAGCGGCCGAGCATGGCAGTTTTCGCAAGGCCGGCGTGGCCAGCGGCGTACAGGAATCCGCAATCAGCCGCCGTGTTCGCGATCTTGAAGATGAGTTGGGAGCGTCACTGTTCAACCGCTACAATGGCGGTGTCCGCCTGACCTTTGCGGGCGAGCGATTTCTGCGCCGAGCGCGCCAGATTGTCCGGAACGTAGGACATGGCGTGGAAGATGTCGCGTCGATCGGGCGCTCGGAGGGTGGCCGTGTCAGAGTCGGCATCTATTCGTCCATTGCCTCCGGATTTCTCGCTGATTTGCTGCGCGCATATGAGGATCGACACTCCAGCGTCGATATTGAGGTGGTCGAGGGCAGTCCCGCCGAGCATGTTGCCGCAATTCGGCAATTCAAGCTTGATGTCGCGTTCGTGCGGGGAACGCGCGCGTGGTCCGACTGCGACATGGTGCATTTGTGGTCGGAGTGCGCATTTGTCGTGCTGCCTGACGATCACGCCCTGGCAAGGCGGAAGGAGATCCAGTGGCAGGATCTCACGAGCCAGACCTTCATCGTTAGCAACTCGGCACCCGGACAGGAGATTCACGATTATCTGGTGCTTCGCCTGGCGGATTTTGGCCAGCATCCGGATATCCGGGTTCAATATGTCGGTCGTGACAATCTGCTGCCTCTGGTGGCCCTCGGGCGGGGGCTGACCATCGTTAGCGAAGCGATGACGGCGGCGCGCTTTCCCGGTCTCCGCTATCGCCCGATCGTCGGCGAGATTCTCCGCTTCAACGCAGTCTGGTCGCCCAAGAACGACAATCCTCCGCTTCGGCGTTTTCTCAGCCTTGCGCGCTCGATCGCAGCCTCACGGAAGTCAGGCGGCATCAAGCTCCCGTCCTCGACGATTGTTGGGAACGGTGGGCTTTCGCAAAAGCACGATTCGTAACGATAAAGCGCTCCGGCACCGGCACGATCAGCCTCACGGAATCGTCGGCCGGCTGGATTGTTCTCCGCCTTGCCCGTGCCGGCCTGCGCCGCCGATCCTGCGTTTTGAGGGAGAGCTACTCGTTGCTGGAAATGGTCATTCCATCTTCAGGCGTGACTCGGGGTTGCCAATCATATACGAGCCGCATGGCACGGGCTCAAATCTCCACCGTCAGCAAGTGTCGGACTCGGTGGAGTCCTGCCCGCGTATGACGATTGAAATCGCTACGCGCTCACCGCCGGCACCGGCAGCGCCGTCACCGATTTGATCTTCTCCATCGCGAAGCGCGAAGTGACGTTCTTCAGCGCGACCGAACTGATCAGCTTTTTGTAAAAGAGGTCGTAGCTCGCCATATCGGTGACCACGACGCGCAGCATGTAGTCGACGTCGCCCGCCATGCGGTAGAGTTCCATCACCTCGGGCATGGCGCTGACCGCGTCGGCGAATGTGGTCAGCCAGGCTTCCGAATGGTCGCCGCTTTCCACCGACACGAACACCGAAATGCCGAGCCCGATCTTGTTCTGATCGACAAGCGCGACCCGGCGCAGGATGATGCCGTCGGCTTCGAGCCGCTGAATCCGTTTCCAGCACGGCGTCGAGGATAACCCGACCCGGTCGCCGATTTCGGCCACGGACAGCGATGCGTCCTCCTGCAGTACGGTCAGGATCTTGCGGTCGATGGCGTCGAGACGACGACCGGACTCTATCGTTTGAAGGGCGAGGTCACTCATGATTAGAATATTGTTCCAATTATGAAGCTGTTCAACCTCATATATAGAAAAATATTCCAATGCAAGGGAGGTCGGTCCGAGGTTGGATCGGCTCGAATCCACCTGTCCCAAAAAGACTTCCACTTCAGGACGTTGCGGGCAAGCGAATGCTCCATCGAAGATCTCCCCGGCGCCCGGCGCGTCCACGGTGTGGATCGGGAAAGGCGGCGATGTCGGCGGTGGCCTTAAAGGCTTCACGCGACGATGGTCCGGCCGAACCCCGTCCTGCGCCGGATCGCACCCAGGAATGCTTCGAGTTCTGCCGCATCGTAGGCGCGCGCGGGCGCCGCGCCCCAGATCGGACGAGGCCATGCGGCGTCGCTTTGGCTGCGCGCGATGATGTGGATGTGAAGCTGCGGCACCTGGTTGCCGAGCGCGGCCACGTTGAGCTTGTCGCACCGCGTGATGTCCTTCAGCGCTTCGGAGACCTGACCGATCTCGGTCATCAGGCGCGGGCGGTCGTCGTGGTGGAGGTCGATGATCTCGACCGCCCCGGTCCGTCTTGGCACCAGAATGAGCCAGGGATAGCTGGCATCCTTGCTGAGCAGGAGCCGGCTGAGCGGCAGGTCGCCGATGCCGACCGTGTCGCTGTCGAGTTGCGGGTGAAGCGACCAGACCTCGGACATCGTTTGCAGCCACTTTTTGAGGAGCGCCGATGCAAACTGGCGCGGCGATCCGCCGAGGTCAATGGTTCGGAACGGCTCGTTCCGGGATCGTCCTCGCTGCTTGCTTTCCTGTGCTTTTGGCCCCAAATAGGGACCGGGAGATTGGCGGTGGACGAGCCACTCGCCAAC
>CAZOOO010000151.1:0-7823 GCA_964581435.1 uncultured Hyphomicrobiales bacterium
GGCCAAGATAGGCGGGGGTCGGCCTTGCGAAACAGTAGACGCAGCCGTGCTCGCAGCCCCGGTAAGGGGTGATCGAGCGGTCGAAGCCGATGTCGGGCGAGTCGTTGCGGGTGATGACTTTCCGCGCGGCGTCAACAGCGACCGTGGTCTTGAACGGCGGCAAATCGTCGAGGCTTTGCCAGCCGTCGTCGAACGCCGATCGCGCCTCCGTCTCGTATCGACCGGTGGCGTTGGATTGTGCGCCGCGCCCGCGCCGCCGCTCGTGATCGATTGCGACCTCAAGCTCGGCAAAGGACGACGCGGCCGCCGGCGCGGGGGGCGGCGCGACCGGCGCATTCCTGCGGGTGAAAGAAGCGACTCTGCTCATGGCGAGACCATAGCATCCGACATGAACAAATCAAGAACGAAAATCGCTCTTTCCGATCGAACGGCTGTCAGGCCGGCGCGCCCTTCGCTTTAGGCCGGCGCAGGTGTTCGTCGAGCCTCGGCATGATCTCGACGAAATTACAGGGGCGCGTGCGGTAATCGAGCTGGGGCGCGAGGATGCCGTCCCAGCCGTCGCGGCAGGCGCCCGGCGAACCGGGCAGGCAGAAGATGAGGGTGGAGCCAGCGGTGCCCGCGGTGGCGCGGCTCTGGATCGTCGAGGTGCCGATCTTGGCGTGGCTCAGCATGTGGAAAGCGATCGAGAAGCCGTCCATCCGCTTCTCGAACAGCGGCTCGACGGCTTCCGGTGTGACGTCGCGTCCCGTGAAGCCGGTGCCGCCGGTGGAGATGACGACGTCGATGCCGGGGTCGGCGATCCATCTTTTCATCAGGGTGCGGATAGCCTCGACGTCGTCGGCGACGATCTCGCGCGCGCCGAGCCTATGACCGGCGGCGGTGAGGCGCTCCGCCAGCGTCGTGCCCGACTTGTCATCTTCGAGCGAGCGCGTGTCGGAAACGGTCAGCACCGCGATGTTAAGGGGAATGAACGGTTTTGTCTCGTCGACGGACGGCATGGCGGCACATCTCCCGTCATGCCCGGCCCTGTCCCGGCCATGACCATCGTGGCACGGCGACTTCTAACTCACAAACTATCCGCAGCGAAAGTGTTGCAGGCCTGCACGCTGCCTTGCTGATAGCCGATCGTGAACCAGCGCTTGCGCTGTGCGGCCGAGCCATGCGTGAACGAATCCGGCACAACACGGCCGGTCGCCTGGCGCTGCAGCGTATCGTCGCCGATCGCCGACGCGGTGGTCAGCGCGGCATCGATATCACCCGGTTCGAGAAAACCCGGACGCTTCTTCGCCTCGCGGTTGACCCAGACGCCGGCAAGGCAATCGGCCTGCAGTTCGACCTTGACCTGAAGCGCGTTCGCCTCGGCCTTGCTGCCGGCCTGCTGCTGCAATCGCGTCACCTTCGGCAGGATGCCGAGCAGGTTCTGGATGTGATGCCCGGCCTCATGCGCGATGATGTAAGCAGCGGTAAACCTGCACGCGCTGCCCGAGCAGCCGCGGAAGCGCGTTTCCACCTGCTTGAAGAAATCGGTGTCGAGGAAGATCTGCTTGTCCGGCGGACAATAGAACGGTCCCATCGCGGACTGCGCCATGCCGCAGCGACCGCCATTCGTGACGTTGCGGAACAGCACGATACGAGGCCCCGAATAACGCTGTCCGCTGGCCTGAAAGATTTCGTCCCAGCGATCGTCGATCTCGCCGAGCACGCCGGAGATCATGCGGCCCATCTCGTCGGTGGGCGAACCGGACTTGCCCGGCGGCGAGCGGCTGTCCGTCTGATAGCTCGGCGACTGGCCGCCGCCGGTCAGGATTTCCGCACCGCCGATCAGGAGGCGCGGATCGATGCCGAACGCATAACCGACGATTCCGAGTATGAGAATGGTGCCGATGCCGAGACCGCCGCGCCGTGTCGGAAAGCCGAATCCACCGCCTCCGCCTTCCGCGCGACGGTCGTCGATGTTGTCGCTCCGGCGAAAATCGTCATCACGCATGAGGTCCGTCCTCGTATCCGATCGATCGCTGACCCGGCCGCAAGCGGCGGCCTCCCATTAAAATTTTCATCTCGTTAATCAATAGCCTGCCCGGCAACAATTGCCTATAGCGTTTTCGGGCGAAGCGTGTCCTCGGGCCGGCCCCGAGGATGGATGACCTGTTCGCGTGAAGACAACGCGTCAGATAACAATCCGGCGCCGCGAATCCGAAGTTCGCTGTAGCCGACTGGTACGAACGTCAGGCTCAACTGACCTGAGGACTTGCTAACACCACAAACAAAGTTCTCTCCGTCAGTGCCGACGATGCAACCACGACCCGCCCTCGCGAGCGGACCAGGCATATTGGTTGTGCGCACCGGCCTGTGAAACCTGCGCATCGTTGCCAAACTTGTATTCCGCCGAACGAAAGATTTCTGCAATTAAGTTGATTTTTACTTTGGCAGGCCACTGTAGCGCCAGTCGGTTGTTTGGTCCCGCGTCGCCGACAGCGTCGCCTGAGTCAGAGTATTTGAGTCATGGGTGTGTCGCGTCGCGGGGCGTCTGCAAAGGCGTCCCGCACTAAATTTGACTCTCCCGTTTCGCGCATCATCGTTGGCGACTGCGTCGCCGGGATGTCGAAACTTCCAGCCGGATCGGCCGATCTGATATTTGCGGATCCGCCGTACAATCTGCAACTCAAGGGTGAACTCAAGCGTCCCGACGAATCGCACGTCGATGCGGTGAACAGCGATTGGGATAAATTCTCGTCCTTCTCCGCTTACGACGATTTCACCCGCGCCTGGCTGCTCGCCTGCCGCCGCGTCATGAAACCGTCCGCCACCATCTGGGTGATCGGATCGTATCACAACATCTTCCGCGTCGGCGCGATCATGCAGGATCTCGGATTCTGGGTGCTCAACGACATCGTCTGGCGCAAGACCAATCCGATGCCGAACTTCCGCGGCCGCCGCTTCACCAACGCCCATGAGACCATGATCTGGGCCGCGCGCGACGAGAACGCCAAAGGCTACACGTTCAACTACGAGGCGCTGAAAGCCGCCAACGAGGATGTGCAGGCGCGCTCGGACTGGCTGATTCCGCTATGCACCGGCAACGAACGGCTGAAGGACAAGGACGGCCGCAAGGTTCATCCGACCCAGAAGCCCGAGGGACTCCTGGCGCGGGTGCTGCTGTCGTCGTCGAAGCCCGGCGATCTCGTCATTGATCCGTTCAACGGCACCGGCACCACGGGCGCGGTCGCCAAACGCCTCGGCCGCAGCTATATCGGTTTCGAACGTGACCGAACCTACGCGGCCGCCGCCGAGAAACGCATCGCGGCGGTCGAACCGCTTCCCGAAGCCACCCTTGCCCCTTTCATGACCGCGCGCGAGGCGCCGCGCGTCGCGTTCTCCGAATTGATCGAGCGCGGCATGATCTCGCCCGGCGCGAAACTCGTCGATGCGAAGAAGCGCCACGGTGCTCTGGTCCGCGCCGACGGCGCCATCATGCTCGGCGACAAGGTCGGCTCGATTCATCGGATCGGGGCCATGGCGCAAGGCGCGGGTGCGTGCAACGGCTGGACCTTCTGGCACATCGAAACCAGCAAGGGCCTCAGGCTGATCGACGAGCTACGGGCCGAAATCCGCAGCCGGATGACGGCCGACTGAGGCGTTCCGAGCGAGTGAGTTCCGACCACCGATCGGACGTCCGGCGCGGAAAGCGCCAAATCCTCGATTGCATCGATCGGAAAATCCTAGCATGGAATGGCCGCTCGCGGACAGCCTGCCGCGTCCCAACCCATGCCAAAAACAAAAAAGGAACTGATGATGCTCAAGTTCTATTTCAACGGCGCGCCGAACCCGAACAAGGTCGCGCTGTTCCTGGAAGAAGCCGGCCTGCCCTTCGACCTGGTGCCGGTCGATACCCGCAAGGGCGACCAGTTCAAGCCGGAATTCCTGAAGGTGAATCCCAACGGCAAGGTGCCGGCGATCGACGACGACGGCGTGTTCGTGTTCGACAGCAACGCCATCCTGCTTTATCTCGGCGAAAAGACCGGCAAGTTCATGCCGCCCAACACGCCCGCCGATCGTGCGCAACTGCTGTCGTGGCTGATGTTCATCGCCAGCGGGCTCGGACCGTATTCCGGACAGGCCGTACATTTCAAGGACTACGCGCCCAAAGGCACGGACTATGCGGTCAACCGCTATCTGTTCGAGGCGCATCGTCACTACAAGGTCCTTGACGATCATCTCGCCGACAGCCGCTACATGGTCGGCGACACCTACACCATCGCCGACATGGCGTTCTGGGGCTGGGCACGCATGGCGCCCCGCGTGATCGGCGAGGATGGCGTTGGCAAATATCCGAACTTCAAGCGGCTGCTGGACGAGGTCTCGGCGCGTCCGGCCGCGGCGAAAGCGATCGCGCTGAAAGACAAGTTCACCTTCAAGACGGAAAACGACGAGGAAGCGTTGGGCTTCCTGTATCGCCACATGAAGACGAAGATGGCCTGATCCGTCGCTTCCTAGATCACGATGATCCTGGATCGAATCGATCCAGGATCATGAACGTGATCGATTCCAATATTTTGAGACGCGGGATGCGGGCGGAAAACCGCTGCACACTTTTCCTCATCCCGCTCTAGGCAACAAGGCCCCTTCGGCTCCCGCCGGAGGGTCTTTTTGTTGCTTGCTGTGGGTCGCGACCGCATTGAATTCCATATCCATGCCCAGCCCGTGCGCGATGACCTTGCGCATCAGGTTCGGCAACGCTTCATCCTTCAGCGTTGCGATCGGCGTCCAGCGCATACCCTCGGGCGCGCGGGTGCGCGCGGCGACGGTCGCGGTATAGACCGCAAGCTCCAGCGGGAAATGCGTGAAGACATGCGTGACGGCGCCAACCTTGCGCCGCCAATGCGAGGCGCTCTTGAGCAACGGCGCCTGCTTCAGGGCGGCCACGTCATCCTGCGCCGCGAGCCACGTCGATGTCGGAACTTCGGTCATGCCGCCGAGCAACCCCTTTTCCGGCCGCGTGCGGACCAGCACGTCGCCGCCGCGTCTCACGACGAAGGCCGCGCCACGCCGCAACTCGCCCGCCTTCTTCGGTGTCTTGCGAGGAAAGGTCTCCTGATCGCCGCGGGCCCGCGCGGCGCAATCATCACCCAGCGGACACAGCACGCAAGAAGGCTTCTTCGGCGTGCAAATGGCGGCGCCAAGATCCATCAATGCCTGCGCGATATCCCCAGCGCGGCTCTTGCCGTCGCGGACAGCGCGGCACTTGCCGTCGCGAACAGCGCGGCTCTTGCCGTCGCGGACAGCACGGCTCTTGCCGTCGCCGGCGAGGCTGTCATCCAGCAACGTCGCAGACAGCGCCTGAATGCGCGGCTTCGCCTTCGGCAGCAGTTCGTCCACGGCGAACAGCCGCGTCACCACGCGTTCGATATTGCCGTCGACAGGCATGGTGCAGCGATCGAAGGCGATGGCGGCGATCGCCGCCGCCGTATACGGACCGATCCCCGGCAGCGCGCGCAAGTCCTGTTCCGTATCGGGAAACCGGCCGCCATGATCGCGCAGCACCGTAACGGCGCAGGCATGAAGATTGCGCGCGCGCGAGTAGTAACCGAGCCCGGCCCACATCCGCAAGACGTCGTCGAGCGAGGCGCGCGCCATCGCCTCGACGTCCGGCCAGCGCGCCAGGAACTTTTCGAAATAGGGTCCGACCGTCTTCACGGTTGTCTGCTGCAGCATGATCTCGGACAGCCAGACCCGATAGGGATCGACAGTCTCGCCGGGCAGCGCGCGCCACGGCAGCCGGCGGCGGTTGCGGTCGTACCAGGCGAGCAGCCGCGCGGGGCGGCTCGCTGGCAGCACTGATGATCTTTTGACCTTCGGCGATGGCGTCACAGGGCCTCCGAATTATTTCTGTCATTGCGAGCGAAGCGAAGCAATCCAGAATCACCCGCCCTCCCCAGAGAGGCTGGATTGCTTCGTCGCTGACTGGACGACGCTACGCGTCGCGCTGAACTCCTCGCAATGACGCGATCATGCTATAGTCCACCCATGTCCAAGCCCGGCCCGATCTCAGCCAAGCCGCTGTCGGCATTGCTCGGCGATGCCTTCTCCGATGCCTATGCGCGGCAGGGATTCGCCTCACGCGAACTGGTGACCCGCTGGGCGGAAATCGCCGGTCCTGAGATCGCCGCGCATTCCGAACCGATGAAAATCCAGTGGCCTCGTCCGGTCGAGGGGCAGCGGCAGCAACCGGCGACGCTGGTGCTGCGGGTCGAAGGTCCCGTCGCGCTGGAGATCCAGCATTCCTCCGATGTCATCCTGCAGAGGGTCAATCGCTTTTTCGGCTGGAACGCGGTCGGCCGGCTGGCCTTGCGCCAGGCCCCTTTGTCGCGCAGGCCCCCGCGGAAAATCACCCGGCGGCCTGATGCGACCGAGGTGGCGAAGGTGGCCGGAACGCTGTCCTCGATCGAGGACGACGGCCTGCGCGCGGCGCTGGCGCGTTTAGGCGCCTCGATCAAGCGGAATTGACGCGATGGTGGAGCACGCCGCCGGCAGCGCGCCATTGCCACAATTCTGGTTTCAAGCTAGCGAACAAATGTGTTTTCAGGCGCGCTTGCGCCGTTTCGGGAGCAGACCCTTGATCATCACGCGCCGCGCCTTCAATGCCGCCCTCTCGCTGACCGGCCTCGCCGCCGTCGCAGGTCTTTCGCCATGGCGCCTGATCGACGAGGCCCTGGCCCAGAACGCCACCGCCACCGATGTCGCCAAACCGGTCTCGCTGCCGGACATGGCGCTCGGGCCCAAGGACGCCGCCGTCACCATCACCGAATACGCCTCGATGACGTGTCCGCATTGCGCGCGGTTCGCGGAAGACGTGTTCCCGAAGATCAAGGCGGAATACATCGACACCAACAAGATCCGCTATGTATTCCGCGAGTTTCCGCTCGACATCAAGGCCGCCGCCGGCGCGATGCTGGCGCGCTGCATCGCCAAGGACGACGCCGGAAAATACTTCGCCGTGATCGACACGCTGTTCAAGTCGCAGGACACATGGACCGGATCAAAGACCACGGAATCGCTGAAACTGATCGGCAAGCAGACCGGGCTTACGGGAAATGAGGTTGAAAACTGCCTGAAGGATCAGGCGCTGCTCGACAAGATCGCGGCCGACCAGAAATACGCCAATGATGTTTTGAAAGTGAATTCCACGCCGACGTTCTTCATCAACGGCGACATGGTGAAGGGCGAGATCGCATTCGAGGCCTTCAAGAAGAAGATCGATCCCTTGTTGAAAAACTGAAGGCAGCACGCAGGCGAGCGGCGGACATCTGCCTGGGGTTCCGGAGTCTTTCCGCTTCTGAGGAAATCAGAAGCGGAACTTCATGATTCGATCTGATGCGTTTTTTCACGCGAGCCGGCATTCACCCTCGCGTCATGCTTGGGACACGCTTCTTCGGAAATGCCATAACTCCTCCAAAAGTCTCTGGAAAAGCCTGTCTGCGCGGTTGCCCTGGCACGCCGCTATCGCCATTGTCGAACCTCGCGAGGCGCGCGACCCAAAGCTGCCGACAGGACATATGGTATTGTGGCTGCGGGCTGATTCGCGTTTTGCCAGCACAGCAGAGTGTTCATGAAACTCACGCGCCTTCGCCTCCACGGCTTCAAGTCGTTCGTCGAACCCACCGATTTCGTGATCGAGCCGGGTCTCACCGGCGTGGTCGGGCCGAACGGCTGCGGCAAGTCCAATCTGGTCGAGGCGCTGCGCTGGGCGATGGGCGAGACCTCGTACAAATCGCTGCGCGCCGCCGACATGGACGCGGTGATCTTCGCAGGCAGCGGCAACCGTC
>CAZOOO010000152.1:0-7816 GCA_964581435.1 uncultured Hyphomicrobiales bacterium
ATCATCGGGTCAAGAACATTCTTGCCGTGATTCAATCGATCGTCACGCGTACGCTACGGCACGGCTCCGACATCGACGTCGCCCGCGAATTGCTGATCGGCCGGATCCATGCCATGTCCAACGTGGTCTCGCTGCTCAGCGAGAGCCAGTGGCAGGGCGTTAAACTGAGGGGATTGTTCGAGACCCGCGCCATCCCTCACCTCGACCGCATCGCGATACACGGTCCTGACATCACTGTAAGCGCGCGGGCGGCCCAAAGCCTCTCATTGCTGTTCTTCGAACTGGCGTCGCATTCCGACGAGGGACTCTCGCTGGTCGGCAAGCATCCGCATATTGTGGTGCATTGGGAAGTCGAGGGCGAGGCCGACGAGGCACTGTTTCGCTTTCGGTGGGAAGAATTCAATACCAGTGCCGCGACCCGCCGCGAGGATAGCGATTTTGGTATCATCCTGCTGGACCGTGTCGCGCCGGAGGCGCTGGGCGGCGTCTCCAAACGGTACTTTACCGAAGTAAGCTACGTCTATGAACTCGCCGCTCCCATGGAGACCGTCGTGGATCTGACCGAGAGGGATCGCACGATGCAGATCTCCACGCCGCTCAAGCCCTGAGCTGTTTCTTGCTCAATCGCGTTCAGATCAGGCCCAGTTCCATCCCAACGACCGGTTTCGACCTGACGGAATCGCGCTCCGAAAGAGCAGCGATCGCAACTGATGCCGCTCTCGGCCCGCGACGCGCGGCTCCCGGACGATGCGCTATCGGCCGTTGCCGATCACGGCCCTGACGGTGTCGTCCGGACCGAAATCCTCCGTGCCCTCGACATAAAGCAACGCGCTCAGCTTCGATCGTGCGCGGTTGACCCGACTCTTGATGGTGCCGACTGCGCATCCGCAGATCTTCGCGGCATCCTCGTAAGAGAATCCTGAGGCGCCCACGAGAATCAAGGCCTCCCGCTGATCCTGTGGCAATTTGTCGAGCGCCGCCCGGAATTCCTCGAACTCCAGATGGGCATTCTGGCTCGGCTGCGATTTCAGCGTTTTCGCGTAATTGCCGTCTGAATCCTCGACCTCCCGCCGCCGCTTGCGGTAGTCGGAGCGGAACAGGTTACGAAGGATCGTGAACAGCCATGCCGGAAGGTTCGATCCCGGCTGAAACGAATCGATATTCGCAAGCGCGCGGAGCAGGGTTTCCTGCACGAGGTCGTCGGCTCGATCGCCATTTCCGCTCAAGGAAATCGCAAAAGCGCGCAGGTTCGGCACCGATGCCAGGATCTCCTCACGGAGTGAATCTGTGAGAGGCATTAGTCCCTCCCGTCATTTTTTGCATCGAGATCGCCCGTTTGGGTTATTTGTGGTTTCCTTGGCTCGGATGCATCGAGTTTTCGAATTAACTCGGCAAACCGGTCGGGGATGCCTTGCCTCACGACGTCGTCATACATGGCGCGAAGCTGGTGCCCGATTCTGGATTGAATCTCGGCGTTGAGGCCGCCTTTGGCAGGTGATGGCTTGGAATCTTTCATGACGTCGCGCCCAAGTTCAAGATATTGAAAATACTGGAAATTCATGTATTTCGCGCCGCTTTCACGGACCTTGTATGAAGCCTAATTCAATGCTGATGCGAAAGTTCCGGGGTAGGGGAACTTTTGTCGCGTTCGGGAGTAGACAGGCGGTGGCGGGCCGGGATTCGCTGTTTGCATTGCCGCGCACGAGGGTACGTGATCCCTGGCATGAGCTATCTCGAAAAGGATGGATGGGAATGTTTCGATCACAGGTCGTTGCCGAGCATTTGCCGCTTTTGCGCCGTTATGCCCGCGCCCTGACGGGAAGCCAGGCGTCCGGTGACGCCTATGTCGGCGCCATGCTGGAGGCGCTGCTTCAGGATCCGACGCTGCTCGATGAACAACACGGGTCGCGCGCGGGTCTGTTTCGGCTGTTTACCCGAATCTGGAATTCGGTCTCGATCAACGGAGGCGCCGACGACGTCTCGAGCCTGGCGCCGACAGAGCGCCGCTTGACGAATATCACGCCGCTTCCGCGTCAGGCATTCCTGCTGCTGTCGCTGGAAGGTTTTTCGGAAGATGAGGCTGCGTTTGTTCTTGAGGTCGATGTCGCTGAAGTACGCAGGCTGAGCGGTATCGCCGGCCGCGAAATGGCCGCGGAAATCGCAACGGACGTCCTCATCATCGAGGACGAGACATTCATCGCGATGGATCTGGAAAGTCTCGTCAAGAACCTCGGACACCGTGTGATCGGTGTTGCGCGCACCCACGCCGACGCGATTGCTCTCGCCAAGACCAAGGAGCCGGGGCTCATCCTGGCGGATATTCAGCTCGCTGACGGCAGTTCCGGATTGGACGCTGTCAACGAACTCTTGCGCGTCGTCGAGGTGCCCGTTGTCTTCATCACGGCCTATCCCGAACGCTTTCTGACCGGCGAACGGCCCGAGCCGGCGTTCCTTATCTCGAAACCGTTCCAGCCCGCCATGGTTTCGGCGGTCGCCAGTCAGGCGCTGTTCTTTCAGCGGAATTCGCGCAATCGCGAGCCTCGCGCCGCGGCGTCGTAATAATAGCTGCCGCGAGAAGGGCGCGGCCGGCCTCATCAGCAACATCCTTATTGCCGGCCGATCGGGGGAGCCCGGTCGTCAGGCAACGCGTGCGCTGGCAAGCGTTTTGCTCCCGCTCTTTTTTTCACAACGTCAGTGAACGACGTCCTACCAGCGGCGTTGTCGCGAGGAGGTTGAGATCCACGGCCGCGCCGCGCGGCCTGCGTGGTCGCTAAGGATAAGGAGGCGACAAAACGATGTTTCAGACACCCGCAGGATTTATCGCCGGGCTGGCGGTGACCCTATCGTTGGGCGCGGCGCATCTGGAGGCGGGCGATCGGACGGACAGCCGTGATGCGGCTGCCGCGGTCGTCCATAGAGCCGTCAAGTCCGATCTCGGCATTGTCCCATCTCCACGCCCCATCGGCCGGACCGTATCCATTCGGCTGGAAAGCCTGCCAAGCACGTCGATCGTATTCCGGCTTCCGCGGATCTCCGATCAGGAAGCGGGCGATCGCGATGCGAAGCGAGGTTTGCGTCACGCGCCCGCGATGCGGGTCAAGCGAACCATCGCATGCGAACCGGTAGTGAGCACGCTGACGGAGGTTGCAAAGCGGCTTCAGCCCGGCCGCTGCGTGACATGAGGGATTGCTGTCCGAAACTCAGTTTTCCTTGCGGACATCAGCCCTGTCATCGCGGTTGCGCCCTCCCACCAACAGTCCGAGCGCCAGGCCGCCGATGGCCACGATCGGTATCAGCTTCTTGACGCCGACGGCGCGCACCAGTTGCAGTCCCGCCGCCACCACCATCGGATCGGCGAGAAAGTTCTGAGCCGCCGCTTTGGCGTGCTGGGCCGCGCGTTTCTTCGCGGCCTTTCTCCGGATCAATAAAGTTACGACCGCGATGAAAGTGATGAGAAAGAAGATCGCCGCCCCGCTCAGACAGGCTTCGATCAGGCCGTAGTTCTGAAGCACGAAGATGAACGCGGCCGCGCAGAGGAACACGATCGTGACGAAGCCCGTGAAAGCCGCCACCAGGGTCAGACCCGCCAGCCGCATCGCGCTGCCCGCGCTCTCCTTGAAGTCATCGATTGTCTGCTTGAACATTCAATGTCTCATCCGAAGCGAAGTCATCTGCTGAAACCGTATTTGTTGAAACCAATAGCGCGACCGGCCGGGTGCGACCGCGAAATGCTGCGGCCACGCCGATCGCCAGAATTTAGCAGACGTCATCTAGACGAAATCTAGACGGTCAGCGGCGCCAGGTGACTCCGATCAGAAATCCCAGGCCCATCGCAAGTCCCACCGTGGCGAGGGGACGCTGTTGGATGGTCTCCTCCAGGGTGTCCTCGATCGTCGTTACGGCGCTTTGCGCCGCATCAAGAGCTGCATTGCCGCGCTCGGAGACATCGGAGAGAACGGAATCGACATTCGCCTTCGCCTGCCGGTACCCGCGGCGGGCCTGCTTCTTGGCCGTGCCCGTGAACGCACCGAGCACATCCGAGACTTGATCAGCCAGTGCAGAGATTTCGTTCTTCACGGCCGACAGGTCTTTTTCGAGCCGGTCGTAGGTCGCTTTGTCGGCCAGGTTCTTCATCGCATTCTCGCCGTCGCTCGCCATCCAACGCTCCTGAAACTGAGGATTATAAAAGCCAACGTGCTGTCGCGGCTAAAGTTCCGCGACGGGGACTACAGCCGGGAAGTTGCGAGGAGCGAGCCGGCTAGACCACGATGATTTTGAATCCAATCGATCCGAAATCATGAACGCGATCGATTCCAATACTTCGAGAAGCGGGCGGCGGGCGGAAAACCGCTACGCATTTTTCCTCATCCTGCTCCACCGGCCGCGCTGTGTGATTTCGTTTAGGAACTTTCAAGCATTTCCGGGGATTGGCTCGCGCGCCAAAAGTCGAGAGGGCGCTTTCTCCCTAATTCCTGCGGTCAATTTGAGGAAGCCACAATGCTCATCACCCTCCTGATTACGTTTTTCGTTGTAGTTCTTGTTCTTTATTTCATCAGCGTAGCGCCGTTCGGCGGACGCGGCAAGAAGATCGCGCGTACCGCCGTCATCGTGATCGGCGTTGCCGCGGCGCTGAGAAATTTTCAGATATTTTGAGAGGTGCTGACGGCGTCGGCGGGCATGCGCCAGCGCCGTGACCAGCAAGACTGCTCCCGGCGGCCGCGCCAGGCGTTTCATGGCTATTCGCGGGATCGAACCGTCAACCGGCCGCCTTGACCGTCGCCTTGACCGTCGCCTTGGCCTCGCGCCGTCGTTCGGTCAGGATATATTCGGTATAACCGTTTGGCTGCTCGCGGCCCTTGAACACCAGATCGCAGGCCGCCTTGAAGGCCGCGCCGTCGAAATTCGGTGCCATCGGCTTGTAGAGAGGGTCGCCTGCGTTCTGTTTATCGACGATGGCCGCCATGCGCTTGAGCGAGTCCATCGCCTGATCGCCGGTGACGACGCCATGATGCAGCCAGTTCGCCAGATGCTGACTGGAAATCCGCAGCGTGGCGCGATCCTCCATCAGGCCGACGTCGTGGATATCAGGCACCTTGGAGCAGCCGACGCCCTGATCGATCCAGCGCACCACGTAGCCGAGAATACCCTGACAGTTGTTGTCGATCTCCTGCTTCACGTCTTCGGGCGCCCAGTTCGAACGAGACACCGGCATCGTGAGGAGATCGGAGAGCGCGGCGCGACGCCCGCCCGCCTTTATTTCCTGCTGGCGCTTCAGCACGTCGACCCGATGGTAGTGCAAGGCGTGCAGCGTCGCCGCGGTCGGCGACGGCACCCATGCGGTGGTGGCGCCCGCTTGCGGGTGGCTGATTTTCTGCGCCAGCATGTCCGCCATCCTGTCGGGCGCGGCCCACATGCCCTTGCCGATCTGGGCGCGACCGGGCAGGCCGTCGATCAGGCCGATGTCGACGTTCCAGTCCTCGTAGGCCCTGATCCAGGGCTGCGCCTTCATCTCGTTCTTGCGGATCATCGGACCCGCTTCCATCGAGGTGTGAATCTCGTCCCCGGTGCGGTCGAGGAAGCCGGTATTGATGAAGCAGATGCGTTTCGATGCCGCCTGGATGCAGGCCTTGAGGTTGACGGTGGTGCGGCGTTCCTCGTCCATGATGCCGATCTTGAGCGTGTTCTCCGGCAGCGCCAGCATCTTCTCGACCCGGGCGAACAATTCGCAGGTCAGCGCGACTTCGCCGGGACCGTGCATCTTCGGCTTGACCAGGTAGAGCGAACCGCTGCGGCTGTTCCGCGTTTTCGAAACCCCGTTGATGTCGTGAACTGCGAGCAGGCCCGATACGGCTGCATCAAGCAGACCTTCGGGAATCTCGTCGCCGTTCGGGTCGAGCACCGCGTCGGTGAACATGTGGTGACCGACGTTGCGGATCAAAAGCAGGCTGCGTCCGTGCAGCGTGAGTCGCCCACCGTCCGGCGCGGTGTAGACGCGGTCCGGGTTGAGGGCGCGGATGACGGTTTTCCCGCCTTTCTCGAAAGTGTCGGTGAGGGTGCCGTTCATCAGGCCGAGCGTGTTACGATACACCAGAACCTTGTCGTAGGCATCGACGGCGGCGACGCTGTCCTCCATGTCGAGAATGGTGCTGACGGCGGCCTCGATGATCACGTCGGCGACGCCGGCGGGATCATCCTTGCCGATGGGGTGGGCGCGGTCGACCCGGATATCGACGTGCAGGCCGTGATTGACGAGCAGGATCGCGGACGGAGCGCTCGCATCGCCCTGATAGCCAGCGAACTGCGATTCCGTCCTCAGACCGGTGGTGTCGCCGCTTTTGAGTTTGACTGACAGTTGTCCGTTGAACACGCTGTAGCCCGCGACGTCGGCATGAGCGCCGTTCGCAAGCGGCACTGCGGAATCGAGGAAGTCCTTTGCCCTCGCGATCACCTTGTCGCCGCGCGCCTTGTCGTAACCTTTGGTCTCGCTGGGTTCGTGCGGAACGGCGTCGGTGCCGTACAACGCGTCGTAGAGGCTGCCCCAGCGCGCATTCGCGGCGTTCAACGCGTAGCGCGCGTTGGTCAGCGGCACGACCAGTTGCGGGCCGCAGATTTTGCCGATCTCGTCATCGACATCGGCGGTCTCGACCTGCCGCGTCTCCGGCTCCGGCTCCAGATAGCCGATCCCGGTCAGGAACGCCGTGTAGGCGCCGATGTCGAACGGCGTGTCTTGATGAGTGCGATGCCAGTCGTCGATCTTCGCCTGCAATGTATTCCGCACCGCGAGCAGCTCGCGGTTTCTCGGTCCGAGATCGCGGACAATGGCGGCAAGCCCGGCCCAGAAAGAATCCGGGGTGACGCCGGTTTGGGGCGCGGCTTCCCTGGCGATGAAATCGAACAGGACAGGCGCGATCTTCAGTCCGTGGGCGTCAATGCGAGTCATATCAGGGCTTCTCGCGAGAAACGGCGACCATGCGGTGTTTCAAGGCCGGGCCGCTAAGAATACGGCCTTCGACCGTCATCTTGCGTCAAAGCCGGCGCTGTGAGAAGCCCTTCGCGTGAGTTGAAAAGCCGTCGACTTGAGATAAGCCAAACCATCGCCGCGTACGGTTCGCGGCGGCGGTTCTCGGGTTTCGCAAGCTCAGATGTTGGCGGCGAGATCCGTCACCTCGTCGAACAGGACCCCGGTTCTGATCAGCATCCGCTCGATCTCATCGGCGGCATCGCTTACCGTGCAGGACGAGGTGTCGATCGTCAGTTCCACCGACTCCGGGGGCTGATAGTCGTTCCCGATGCCGGTGAAGCCGTGCAGCACGCCTGCCCGCGCCTTGGCATAGTGCCCCTTGGGATCGCGGCGTTCACACACGTCGGCCGGCGTTGCGACATAGACCTCGCGGAAGGTATCGTCGGCGATGCGCCGCGCCGCGCCGCGATCCTCGCGCGACGGAGAAACCGCGGCGACGATCGCGACGTGACCGTTGCGGGCGAGATGCGTGGCGACCTCCGCGAGCCGGCGGATATTTTCAGTACGGTCCTGCGGCGAGAAGCCGAGGTCGCCGTTCAGTCCGGCGCGCAGCGTGTCGCCGTCGAGCAGGATCGGCGAGCCGCCGTCGCTGAATAGTTTTCGCTCCAGCGCGCGGGCCAGCGTGGATTTGCCGGAGCCCGGCAATCCCGTCAGCCACACCACCGCGCCGTTGTGACGATAGCGGGCGGAGCGCTCGTCCGGCCGTAGCGCGGATTCCACCGGCACGATGTCGACCGGAACCGCGCGCTGTCCTGCGTCGACGCTGAGCACGAGCCCGCCGCCGGCGATACGGCC
>CAZOOO010000153.1:0-7809 GCA_964581435.1 uncultured Hyphomicrobiales bacterium
GTCGAGTTTCTGGCGGCGTCGATGACGCTCGACATGAGCAACACCGACAAGCTTTCGGAGTTTCGCGCGGAAGCCCAGCGCCTGGGCATCAAGGTCGAAGCACCGTCGATCAACCGCTCCGGCGCGACCTTCGAAGTGAATGACGGCGTCATCTGCTATGCGCTGGCGGCGCTGAAAGGGGTCGGCGCGCACGCGGTCGAGCAAATCGTCGAAGCCCGCAAGAGCGGCTTGTTCACCTCGCTGGCCGACTTCGCCGCCAGGGTGCCGCCGCGCGCCATCAACAAGCGCGTGATCGAAAGCCTCGCGGCCGCCGGAGCGTTCGATGCGATCGAGCCCAACCGCGCCCGCGTGTTCGCCGGCGCCGAGGCGATCCTTGCCGCGTGCCAGCGCAGTCACGAGGCGACGATGCTCGGGCAGGATGACATGTTCGGCGGCATGGCGGACGCGCCCGAGATCATGCTGCCTCGGGTGGAGCCCTGGCTGCCTGCCGATCGGTTGAGGCGGGAATATGAGGCGGTGGGATTTTTCCTCTCGGGACATCCGCTCGACGACTATGCGACAGCGCTCAAGCGGCTGCGCGTCCAGTCCTGGGTCGAATTCTCCCGCGCGGTGAAGGCGGGTGCGACCGCCGGCAAGGTGGCCGCGACGGTGGTTTCTCGGATGGAGCGGCGGACCAAGACCGGTAATAAGATGGGCATCATCGGCCTGTCCGATCCGACCGGCCATTTCGAGGCGGTGCTGTTCTCGGAAGGCTTGGCGCAATTCCGGGACGTACTTGAGCCGGGAGCCGCGGTGCTGTTGCAACTCGACGCGGAGTTGCAGGGCGAAGATGTGCGGGCGCGGGTGTCCCGCGCCGAGCCGCTCGACGCCGCCGCGGCCAAGACGCAGAAGGGTTTGCGGATTTTCCTGCGCGATTCCAGGCCGCTCGAGTCGATCGAAAGGCGTCTCCGGGCAAGCGAAAACGGGGCCCCGGCCGGCGTCGCCGGAGTTTCCGCGTCAAGGCAGGCCGGAGACGGCGATGTCTCGCTGGTCATGCTGCTGGACCTTGAAACGGAGGTGGAGATAAAGCTTCCGGGCCGCTTTCGCGTTTCGCCTCAGATCGCCGGCGCGATCAAGGCGATTTCGGGGGTCGTGGACGTTCAGAACATCTGATCGCCTGATCGGCGCAGCCGGCGGGATCGGATTGCCTTGCGTCTGGCGGGCGCCCTCGCTATACAGGCCGCTATCTCACACGGAAACATGGCCTAAAAAGCCGTCCGGTGGCTGCCGGACCGCATTCCTGTTGGTTTGACGGTTCGTTCTGCTCACACGTTTCCGGAGGAACCAACCGGAGAATTTGATCATGGCGCTACCTGAATTCACCATGCGTCAGCTGCTTGAGGCTGGCGTTCATTTCGGCCACCAATCGCACCGCTGGAATCCGAAGATGGCGGAGTACATTTTCGGTGCGCGCAACAACATTCATATCATCGACCTGGCGCAGACCGTGCCGATGCTGCACCGCGCGTTGCAGGTCGTCAGCGATACCGTCGCCAAGGGCGGCCGCATTCTGTTCGTCGGCACCAAGCGGCAGGCGCAGGACGGCGTCGCCGACGCTGCGAAGCGCTCGGCGCAGTATTTCGTCAATTCGCGCTGGCTCGGCGGCACGCTGACCAACTGGAAGACGATTTCCGGCTCGATCAAGCGGCTGCGCCATCTCGACGAGGTGCTCGCGTCCGGCGATGCCAATGCCTACACCAAGAAGGAACGGCTGACGCTGCAGCGCGAGCGCGACAAGCTCGATCGGTCGCTCGGCGGCATCAAGGACATGGGCGGTCTTCCCGATTTGATCTTCGTGATCGATACCAACAAGGAAGACATCGCGATCCAGGAAGCCCAGCGGCTGAACATTCCGGTCGCGGCGATCGTGGACACCAACTGCGATCCGAAAGGCATCACATATATCGTGCCCGGTAACGACGATGCGGGCCGCGCCATCAGCCTGTATTGCGACCTCATTGCCCGTGCGGCGATCGACGGCATTTCGCGGGCTCAGGGCGAATCCGGCATCGATGTCGGCGCCTCGGTCGAGCCGGTGCGGGAAGAGCTTCCGGCCGCCGCGCAGCCGGCCGGCTTCCAGGGGCTCGCCGGTCCGCGAGGAGTCGCCGACGATCTCAAGAAGCTTACGGGCGTCTCGGGGGCGATAGAGAAAAAGTTCAACGATCTCGGCATCTTTCACTATTGGCAGCTCGCCGAGCTTGATCACGATACCGCGCACAGGATCGGCGAGGAAGTTGGTCTTCCGAGCCGGGCCGACGGCTGGGTCGCTCAGGCCAAGGCGATGACGGCCGAAGCCGAATAGCGTGAGGCGCGGACGGCGTCGCAGCCGGCCGCTGCACGCCCGATTTCTCTGACGTGATCCCTGAGTAGAGGTGGCGGCGGCCGGTGAGCCGCACCGCGATCTCCCGACAGGCAAAGGACATACAGCAATGGCGACAATCACCGCAGCGATGGTCAAGGAGCTGCGCGAAACCACTGGCGTCGGCATGATGGATTGCAAGCAGGCGCTGACCGAAAACAACGGCGACATTCAGGCCGCGATTGACTGGCTGCGCAAGAAGGGACTTTCCAAAGCCGCCAAGAAGGCGGGGCGTGTTGCAGCAGAGGGCCTGATCGGCATCGTCGCCAGCGGCAACAAGGGCGTCGTCGTTGAAGTCAATTCGGAAACCGACTTTGTTGCGCGCAATGAGCAGTTTCAGGGACTGGTCAAGATGGTGGCGCAGGTCGCCCTCAGCGTGGGCGCCGATGTCGAGGTGATCAAGGCCGCAAAGGTCGGCAGCGCCACCGTGGAGACGGCGATCTCGGATGCGATCGCTACCATCGGCGAGAACATGACGTTGCGTCGCGCGGATTCGCTGGAGGTCGCCAAGGGCGTCGTCGCGGGCTATGTCCACAATGCGGTGATCGACGGCGCCGGCAAAATGGGGGTGATCGTCGCGCTCGAGTCCGCCGGCAATGCCGACGAACTCGCAGCGCTCGGCCGCCAGATTGCGATGCATGTCGCGTCCGCGAATCCGGTGGCCATCGACCCTTCAGGAGTCGACCCGGACGTCGTCAAGCGCGAGAAGGACGTCCTCGCCGACAAGTTCCGGCAGCAGGGCAAGCCGGAAGCGATGATCGAGAAGATCACCGAGTCCGGCCTGAAGACCTTTTTCAAGGAACAGACGTTGCTGGAGCAGCCGTTCATCTTTGACGACAAGAAAAGCGTCGGCCAGGCGCTCAAGGAGGCCGAGGCAAAGGTCGGCGCGCCGGTGAAGCTGACGGGCTTTGTGCGCTATGCCCTCGGCGAGGGCATCGAGAAGGCCGAGTCCGATTTCGCGGCCGAGGTCGCTGCGGCTGCCGGACAGGGGTGACGCCGGACCTGAGGCGGGACAATCTGACTCGCGACGGAGCTAACGCATCATGGATCAGCCGGCCTATCGTCGTGTTGTCGTGAAGCTGTCGGGGGAATATCTCGCGGGCTCGCAGCATTTCGGCATCGACCAGCCCACCATCGACCGGCTCGCCGGCGATCTGGCCGCGGCGCGCGAACTGGGAACCGAGATCGCGGTTGTCGTCGGCGGAGGAAACATATTCCGCGGCGTCGAGGTATCGTCCCGCGGCGTCTCGCGTCCGACCGGCGACACGATGGGAATGCTTGCGACCGTCATGAACTGTCTCGCTCTCGAGGCCGCCCTCGAGCGCCGCGGGCAGTCGGCGCGGGCCCTCTCTTCGTTCGTCATGCCCGAAGTCTGTGAGCTCTTTACCCGCGGCGCCGCGCACAAATATCTCGCGGAGGACCGTATTGTCCTGCTCGCGGGGGGGACCGGCAATCCTTATTTCACGACCGATACGACGGCGGTGCTTCGCGCCGCCGAGATCGGCGCGCAAGCCGTGCTCAAGGCGACGAACGTGGATGGCGTGTATAGTTCCGATCCGAAGCGGGACCCGTCCGCGAAACGGTTCGAACGGTTAAGTCACTCGCAGGCGCTCGAAGGCGGCTATAAGGTCATGGACGCGACGGCTTTCGCGCTTGCCCGCGAGACGTCGCTGCCTATCATTGTGTTCTCGATCGCCGAACCGGGTTCGATCGGCGCCATCCTGAGGGGGACCGGCCGCGGGACGATCGTCGCAAGTTGATCCGTGGCGGCGGATCGGATGTAGGTCAGGCAAGTTCCAGATGGAGGGCGCATGGCGTCGGAAAGTTTCGATATCGGCGATTTGAAACGGCGAATGCAGGGAGCGACACAGTCCTTCAAGCATGAACTGGGAGGCTTGCGGACCGGCCGGGCGTCGGCGTCGATGCTCGACCCGGTGCAGGTGGATGCCTATGGCAGCCACATGCCGTTGAACCAGGTTGCAACGATCAGTGTCCCCGAGCCGCGCCTTTTGTCGGTGCAGGTCTGGGACAAGTCGATGGTGAAGGCTGTGGAGAAGGCGATCGTCGATTCGAACCTCGGACTGAGCCCGGCCACCGAGGGACAGGTATTGCGGCTGCGCATTCCCGAACTTAACGAAGAGCGGCGCAAGGAATTGGTAAAGGTCGCGCACAAATATGCGGAGGCGGCCAAGGTGGCGGTTCGCCATGTGCGCCGCGATGGCTTGGATACGCTCAAGAAGCTTGAGAAAAACCACGAGATTTCCGAGGACGACGAGAAGCGCCTGGCGAACGATGTTCAGAAGGCTACGGACGGCGTAATCTCCGAAATCGATCAGTTGCTGGCGGGCAAGGAAAAGGAAATCCTTACCGTTTAGCGGGATTGGACTGGCCTGATGTCGAATGCTGTTGCGCCTGCAATCGAGGGATCGGACCCGGCCGATACGCCGCTGCACGTTGCGATCATCATGGATGGCAACGGCCGATGGGCGGCCGCCCGAGGATTGCCGCGCGCGGAGGGTCATCGCCGCGGTGTCGAGGCGTTGAGGCGTGTGGTCCGCGCCGCAAGCGAATTGAACATCCTTTATCTGACCATTTTTTCATTCAGCTCCGAGAATTGGTCGCGGCCTCCGAGCGAGATCCACGATCTCTTCGGCCTGCTGCGACGGTTCGTCCGTAAAGATCTGGCGGCGTTGCACCGCGACGGGGTGCGCGTGCGCGTTATCGGTGAGCGCGCTGGGCTGGAACCGGATATCTGCGCGCTGCTGACCGAGGCCGAGGACCTGACCAAGAACAACGACCGGCTTAATTTGATCGTTGCGTTCAACTATGGCTCGCGGCAGGAAATCGCGAAAGCCGCCCGGCGTCTTGCTCGCGAAGTCGCTGACGGCAAGCGCGACCCGGCCACGATCGACGCTGATACAATGGGTCGATATCTCGACGCGCCGGACATTCCCGATCCTGACCTGATCATCCGTACGAGCGGCGAGCAGCGGCTGTCGAATTTCCTGATGTGGCAGGCGGCTTACAGCGAGTTCGTATTCGTTCCGATTCACTGGCCGGATTTCGACAGGGCGGCGCTCGAAGTCGCGATCGCCGAATATGCCAGACGCGAACGTCGCTTCGGCGGGCTGGCTGCGAAAGCCGGATCGTGACGGGCGTGAATCGGGAACAGGCGGCGCCGGTTGCCGCGGGGGAGTCGCGGAATCTCCGGACGCGTATCATTGCGGCGCTGGTTCTGGCGCCGGCCGCGATCGCGATCGCCTGGACCGGCGGATTGTTGTGGATCGTCCTCGTTACGCTCGCGGCGATCGGCATGTATGTCGAATGGCTGACGATCGTCGGCGCCGCGCAGGAAAAGCGGACGGTCGCCGCAGGCGGCGCAGCCCTGATTATCTCCGGTTTGTGTCTGGCGCTTGGATATGGCGCGTTGTCGCTGGTCGCGCTGTTGGTCGGCGCCGGGGCGGTTGCCGCCATGTCGCGCCGGCTGCGTCTTTGGTCGATGGCCGGGTTCTGTTATGCGGCGGCGGCCGCATTTGCATCGGCGCATGTGCGCCTCGACGGCGACTATGGATTCGTCGCCTTGATGTTTGTGCTGCTGGTTGTGTGGGCTGCCGATATCGGGGGATATTTCGCGGGCCGTGGAATCGGTGGGCCCAAATTATGGCCTCGCGTCAGCCCGAAAAAGACCTGGGCCGGTGCGGTCGGCGGGTTTGCGGGGGGGCTCGCGGTCGCGGCGGGATTTGCCGCGTTCGGTATCGGAAAACTGGCTCCATTGCTGCTGCTCGCCGCTTTCCTGTCCATCGTGTCGCAGTCGGGCGATCTGTTTGAGTCGGCGGTCAAGAGGCGTTTCGGGGTCAAGGATTCCAGTCAGATCATCCCGGGTCACGGCGGATTGCTCGATCGTCTCGACGGCTTTGTCGCGGCGATCGTGTTCGCCGCGCTTGTCGGATTTCTGCGTGGCGATGCCGACGGCATCGGTCGCGCCCTTATGGTTTGGTGACACATGAGTGCTGTTCCGTTGAAGAACGACAAGCCGGTCGAGGCTGGCGTCAGGACCGTGACGGTTCTGGGAGCGACCGGATCGATCGGCGACAGCACGATGGATCTGTTGCGCGGCGCGCCAGGCCGCTATCAGGTCGAGGCCCTTACCGCGAATTCCAATGTTGAAGGGCTTGCCAAACTGGCGCGCGAATTCGGCGCGCGATTCGTGGCGGTCGCGGATACCGCTCGTTTTGGCGAATTAAAGGATGCGCTTGCCGGCAGCGGCATCGAATGCGGTGTCGGCGAAAGCGCGATCATCGAGGCCGCTTCGCGGCCGGCCGACTGGCTGATGGCCGCGGTGAGCGGCGCGGCCGGACTGAAGCCCGCGCTCGCGGCCGTCGATCGCGGGACGACGATTGCGCTTGCGAACAAGGAGTGCCTGGTTTGCGCGGGCGACTTCTTCATGCAGCGCGCCGCCAAGGCGGGAGCTTGCATCCTGCCGGCGGACTCAGAACACAATGCCCTGTTTCAGGCCCTGAGTTCGGGAAATCGCGATGAGCTTACGCGCGTCATCATCACCGCGTCGGGTGGGCCGTTTCGCACCTGGGCGGCGGCCGACATCGAGAATGCGACCCTGGCGCAGGCGCTGAAGCATCCCAACTGGAGCATGGGACGAAAGATCACCATCGATTCGGCGTCGATGATGAACAAGGGACTGGAGGTCATCGAGGCCGCCTGTCTGTTTGCGCTCGAACCCGAGGAGATCGATGTCCTGGTTCACCCGCAATCCATCGTCCACGGCATGGTCGAGTTCTCCGACCGGTCCGTCGTCGCTCAACTCGGCACCCCCGACATGCGGACGCCGATCGCGCATTGCCTTGGCTGGCCCGAACGCATTGCCGGGCCGGCGGTGAGGCTCGATCTCGCCAGTATCGGACAGTTGACGTTCGAGGCGCCGGATTTCGCGCGTTTCCCCGCCTTGCGGCTCGCCTATGAGGCACTGAGGACGGGCAAGGGCGCAACCACGGTTTACAACGCCGCAAACGAGATTGCCGTCGCGGCGTTCATCGCCGAGAAGATCAGGTTCGGCGCGATCGCACGCCTGGTCGAAGCCACCATGAATGGCTGGATCCGGGCGGGAAATCTCGCACCCCTGGCATCGGCCGATGACGCTATCGCCGTTGACCATAATGCGCGAAATATGGCCGCATCGCTCTTGCCTCAAATTGCCGCAAAGGCATCTTAGTGCGTATACACGCGCGAGTTATTGATTTGAATTTGAGCATTTCCACGCGAGCCGGATTCCACTCAGACGGAAAATGTTCTAGTGGTCAGATTCTAACATTTGCATCCCGTTGCGGCAGGGGTTTCCTGTAAATGTTAGAATCAAAGGACCACTAGCAAATATGGGTTTCTAGTGGAGTTTTGGA
>CAZOOO010000154.1:0-7772 GCA_964581435.1 uncultured Hyphomicrobiales bacterium
ATTCGCTTCTCGCGTTCGATGCAAACTGGGTAGCGAATGTCAAATCCACTCCACTCGTCCAATATTTTTGAAAGCGGGAGGCGGGCGGAAACCGCTACACTCTTTCCCTCATCCCGCTTTAGACTAAGGGCTCGTTAGACTAAGGGCTCGGTGCTCTGCCGGAGCGAACTTCCGAAACCGGGGCTAAGTTGGCGTAATAAGATGCGGCGGTCGAGTGTCCGCATTCGCAATCAGGTTTGCCGAACGGATTGCGAATGCTGAAATGGAATCCTCGGTCCGAGGGAGAACGTTGCGACCATGACGGCGAGCCCAGTATGGCGCGGGACCGGAGCGAGCCGCCTTTTGGCCGCGCCCGCCGTGCTGCTCTGCGTTGCGCTTGCCCTCGGCGGATGCGGCAGCATGACCCGGCTCCAGACCGCCTCTCCTTCATCCGCCAAACCGGTAAAGCCTGCGCGGGCGGCGGTCCACACTCCGGCATCCGAACACGAGCACGCGCGTATCCTTGCCTCTTACGGGGGCGCCTATGACGATCCCAAACTTGAAGCGCTGATCAACAGAACGGTCGAGCGGCTGGTGGCGGTGTCGGAGCGGCCCGACCTCACCTACAAGGTTACCATCCTCAATTCAGGCGCGGTGAACGCCTTCGCGCTGCCGACCGGCCAGCTTTACGTGACACGCGGCCTGGTCGCGCTGGCCAACGATACGTCGGAACTGTCCTCGGTGCTGTCGCATGAGATGGCGCATGTGCTGGCCAAGCACGCGACAATCCGCGAGGATCAGGCGCGACAGGCCGCCCTCGTCAGCCATGTCGTCACTGAGATGGGAACCGACCCTGATCTGACGGCGCTGGCGCTCGCCAAATCCAAACTGACGCTGGCAAGCTTTTCACGCGCCCAGGAATTCGAAGCGGACGGGATCGGAGTCGGGATCTCGGCGCGAGCCCATTTCGATCCCTATGGCGCGGCTCGCTTCCTTGCCGCGATGGAGCGCAACGCGGCGCTCAAGGCCGGCAAACCGTCGCTGGACCCCCGCTCGCAGGACTTCCTGTCGTCGCATCCCGCAACGCCGGAGCGCGTCCAGAACGCACAGGCTAATGCGCGGCAGTACAGCGCCCCTGCGCAAGGCGACCGCGACCGCGAGACCTATCTCGACGCGATCGACAACATCGTTTACGGCGAGGATCCGAGCGAGGGGTTCGTTCGCGGCCGGCGTTTTCTGCACCCCAAGCTGGGCTTTACCTTCCAGGCGCCGGAAGATTTTGCGCTGGACAACACGGCTCAGGCCGTGATCGGCATTCGCGAGGGCGGCAGTCAGGCCATGCGCTTCGACGTGGTCCGGGTGCCCGCGGAACAGAAGCTTACCGAGTACCTCAACTCGGGATGGATGGAAAACGTCGACAAGGCGTCGACCGAGGAACTGACCATCAACGGATTTCCGGCGGCATCGGCGGTCGCCAGCGGCGAGCAATGGCAGTTCCGGGTCTATGCCTTGCGCTTCGGCAGCGACGTCTATCGCTTCATTTTCGCTACCCGTCGCAAGACAACGGAAAGCGAGCGCAACGCACGCGAAACGGTCGCCTCCTTCCGCCGCTTGACGCTCGACGAGATTCAGGCGGCGCGACCGCTGCGAATCAAGGTGATCACCGTGCAACCGGGCGATACCGTGGAATCGCTGTCACACCGCATGGCGGGTGTCGATCATCCGGCGGAGCGTTTCCGCGTGCTCAACGGCCTCGATCCGCGTGCCCAAGTCAAGGTACGCAGCCGGGTCAAGATCGTGGTAGAGTGAATGTTCCACCGGCTGAAGCCGGTGGCTTCGGGTTCCGGCCGGAAGCCGGATTCGATCGACCCTTCGGGTCGATTGACAATAATCTTGAAGTCGTCGTCTGGCTCAGGCGGCTTCTGGTCTTCGATGTACTTCTTCCACCCTTCATCGGTGGCGTTTCCACTCGAAGCAACCCGTATCCCCTTGCCCCACAGATGCCGCCCCCGGTATCGCCTCCTTGAGCGACTGATACTCCGTCAGAAACATGCCAATCCGCACGTGCAGGCGGGAGAAGGGAGCTTGAGAGCAAACCGAAGATGCGCGCCTCACGAATGAGAACAGCACACAGCAAAAAGCCCGACCTTCCGGCCGGGCATTTCATAACCTTTGTTCTCCGTTAAGCGGCTTCGTCGGCAACCGACGCATCGTCGCCATCGGCTTCCATGTCGCCGTCGGCCTCGGCATCCGCCTTGACGCCACGGCGGGGGCTCTTGGCCAGTTGCCCCTCGATTTCCTTGACCGCCTCGGTCTCCGTGACGTGCTGAACGACCGCGATCTCGCGCGACAGGCGGTCGAGCGCGGCTTCGTAGAGCTGACGTTCGCTATAGGACTGCTCAGGCTGGGATTCCGATCGATAGAGGTCGCGGACCACTTCGGCGATCGCAACGATGTCCCCGGAATTGATCTTCGCTTCATACTCCTGTGCACGCCGCGACCACATGGTGCGCTTGACGCGCGCGCGGCCCTTCAAGGTTTCGAGCGCCCGCCTGACCAGGCCAGGCTCGGACAGCTTGCGCATGCCGACGTTGGCAACCTTTGCCGTCGGCACCCGCAGGGTCATCTTGTCCTTGATGAAATTGATGACGAACAGCTCGAGCTTGGCTCCGGCGATCTCCTGTTCTTCGATCGCCAAGATCTGGCCGACACCATGCGCCGGATAGACCACGAACTCGTTGGTCTTGAACCCTTGGCGCTGGGTCAGAACTTTCTTCGGCTCCTCCGGGCGTGCGCCAGCCCTGGCGACAGGCTTCACCGCAGGCTTATTGGCCAAGGCCGCTTTCGTAGTGGATTTTGCGATCTGCTTGGCAGAGGTCACTGAACCTACCTTCGAGGTGGATGCGGTCTTCGAAGCAATCGTCTTCGAACCGGCTTTCGAAGCGACGGTCTTTGAGGTAACGGTCTTCGAGCTAGCGGTCTTCGCGGACATTGCGGCGGTCTTGCTTGGCATTTCGCCTCTTTTGCTTCTTGAGGATTTTCCGGCCGAACCCTTGGCAGCCGTCTTTCGGATGGTCGGGGCAGCAGTCCGGGAACGAGCTTTTGCTGCACCGCGGCGAGCGGTGGACGCCCTCGAGTTATTTTTTTTGCGTGTTCGTGTTTTCTGTGACACAGCCCGCGCGTGGATTACCCACGCCTTCCTGAAGTTCACGCCGGGGCCCCTTCCGGGCCCATAAGCAGGTTAACTATAGTCGAAATCCGGAAACCTGATTAAGGTAGCACATTTTCCGCGAAAATCAATGATTTATGCTCGCCCGCCTGCACTCCGGCGGGCGTTCCGCGCTTTTGGTCGCTAAAAAGGTAAACACCCAACCGGCCAAGAACCGGTCAAGCTGGCGACGGAGCGGGCGCCCTAAAACGCAAAAAAAAACGATCAGTCTCCCGCGCCGGGATTGGGAGAAAAATATTTCTCGAATTTGCCCTCCTGGCCCTCAAATTCCTTGGCGTCCGGCGGAGCTTCTTTCTTTTGCGTGATGTTCGGCCATTGCTTGGCGTACTCTGCATTGACTTCAAGCCACTTCTCGAGACCCGGCTCGCTGTCCGGCTTGATGGCCTCGGCCGGGCATTCCGGTTCGCAGACACCGCAATCGATGCACTCGTCCGGATGAATGACGAGCATGTTCTCGCCTTCGTAAAAACAATCGACAGGGCAGACTTCAACGCAATCGGTATATTTGCACTTAATGCAGGCATCGTTGACGACGTAAGTCATCCAGGACTCCGGGAGGCTCGATTTTGCAAGCTGGGGTAGCGCAGGAATAGCACTGCCGCAAGCGGAGGAACCGCCCGGTGGGCGTGAGCGATCCATGAACCGCAACCGGGGACGGATCGAACCGACGGCGAGAGTCGCGGCGTGACTGTATATTGAATCACAATCTAACTGTCAGCTCCGCCGGAAACATCCTACATGTCGTCGTAGAGGGCCCGTGCCGCGGTCGAGCCGCCTCGCCGTTCGGCGAATCCCGTGACCTTGAGGATACGAATGCCACGGTCCAGCCTAATCGTGAGAACGTCGGCAATTTTGAGGGAATGACCGGGGGATTTCTCGCGCACACCGTTGACGCGGACATGGCCCGCCTCGACCAGCGCAGCGGCCTGACTACGGGCTTTGACCACCCGTGCACACCACAACCACTTATCGAGACGCTGGCGCTCCAGGACGTCCAACGGGGTTCCTCCGATCGCAACCATGCCGCAGAGCATTTTGCGGCCAGTGGAACCCGGCCATAGCGTCTTCACGCCAACCCGTATCCACTTCGCTGGAGAATGCTCTAATCCTTGCGGCCGGCAAGCTGGTCCTTGAGGGCGGCCAGCTTGGCAAACGGCGAATCCGGATCGATCGACGGCTCACGCTCGCGCGGCGCGCTGCTGGCATAGGGACGATGCGAAGGTCCGGTGCCGGATCGCCCCTCGCGACCGCCCTTGCGGGAACCCTGAACCCGGCCCTTGTCCTGATCCCGGTCCCGCCCCTTGCCCTTGAAGCGCTCACGCGGCGGACGTCCCTTGCCGTCGCGCGCCTCACTCTCTTTCCCCGCGGATACGCTTTCGGGCGGCTCACCGGTCAAATGCCGACGCCGGCTCCGCCCGAACTGCTCGCGCGCTTGCGCTCCCTCGGATGCCTCCCCGTCTGCGGGCGCTGCCTGCGGGCCATCCGTCTTCGGCGGCGAGCGGCGATGCCGATGGCGATCCTGGCGCGGACGGCGATCGGCTGGCCGCCCGCCTGGCCGCCAGACCTCGATCGTTGCGGGCTCGGCATCCGCCGCGGCATTTACTACGGCGGTCCCTGCGGATGTGTCGCTCTCCGGCACACTCGCGGCATCGACGGCCACCGAACCGTCCTGCGCAGCGGCGGGCGTGGGTTCAGGAACATCGGGAGCCGGCAGGACCGCGACGTCGGGCGACGCCGCAACCGGCATCTCCTCGACCACGGCCGCGACGTCGGTCACCGTAATGGCAATCTCCGACGAACCCTCATCCGGATCCGCATTCGCCGTTGGCGCCGGCTCGGCGGCCGATCCGTCCGGCGCGTTCTCCGCCGTCCCGGAGGACGCCGTCTCCGCGCCGCCATCGGTTGCCGGACCAGCCTCCGTAACAAGCGGGGGCGTAACATGCGGCGGTACCGGACACCGCTCCATGCGATAGCCGAGGGCGCGCAGGATGGAGGCGAAATCCTCGCCGGCGGTGCCCGCGAGCGACGTCATGGCCTGCGTCACGACAAACCCGCGGCCGTCGAATGCGCCGGCGGGCTTCTCGCCGAGCGCCCCTTCCCGCCAGGACAACGCCGGACGGATCAGGTCGGCGAGCCTTTCGAGGATATCGACGCGAACGGCGCGGTCGCCGCATTGCCGATAGCCGAGGGCGCGGTAAGCGCCGCGATCGAGCAACTTGTCCGCCGGGAACGACGTGCGGCCGCTGCTTGCGAGATGCTGCGCGCTCGACAACGCCGAGAGGTCGACATTGTCCTGCTTCAACGCCCACAACAGCGAGGCCAGCGACCGCGCAGCCGGCTTTAACAGCACGGGGAAATAGATATGGTAAGCGCCGAAGCGCACCCCGTACTGGCGCAAGGACGCGCGCGACGGCTGATCGAGATCCTTCAATTCGGCGGCGATCCTCGAGCGCTCCAATACGCCGAGCGCTTCGGTCAGCTGGAAGGCAATGCCCCGCGCGATGCCGGTGACGTCCTCCGCTTTCGACAATACGAACAGCGGCCCGAGAAGCTTCTCGATATGGGTCTTCAACCACAGGTCGAGTCTGGCCTGCACCGCCTCGCGCGGCGCTCCGGTCAACCGTTCGTCGGAAATGATCCGCAGCCGCGGATGCAGCACATCCTCCGCAGCGACCAGCCGCGCCACCGCATCGCCGGTCCAGCGGATGGTGCCGTCCGAGGTCAGCACGAACTGGTCGTCCGGCGCTCCGGACAACTTCTCCGCGCGCGCCTCGATTTCGCCGGCCAGCGCCTTTTGCGCGATGGCCTGCAATGCCTTGGCTTCAGAGCCCGCCTCCGCCGCATCCGGCGCGAACGTAAATCCGTCGAGACGGCCGATCACATGGCCCTCAACGATCACCTCACCCGTCTTGCCGATTTCCGTATCCAGCATCGTGTTTTCCCGCAAGCGGCGCATCAATACACTGGTCCGGCGGTCAACGAAACGCTCCGTGAGCCTTTGGTGCAGCGCGTCGGACAATTTATTTTCGACATCCCGCGAAATTCCCTGCCAATGCTCGGGATCGATCAGCCAATCCGGACGATTTGCCACGAAAGTCCAGGTCCGGATCTGCGCGATCCGCGCCGACAGGGTATCGATATCTCCGTCGGTGCGATCCGCCTGCGCGACCTGGGCCGCGAACCAGTCGTCGGGAACCCTGCCCTCGCGCATCAGAAAGCCGAACAGTGTCGTCACCAGTTCGGCGTGAGCCGCCGGCGCGATCTTGCGATAATCCGGGATCTGGCAGGCGTCCCACAGCCGCTCCACCGCGGCCGCGGTTTGCGCCATGGCGCGCACCCCGACGTCGCGCGCCGCGTGATCGAGCACCCGCAGATCCTCGGCGACCGGCGCACGGGTCAGCGCCTCGTGCGAGGGCGTCAGCGCCAACGAGACCTGCAATCCGCCGAGCGAGGAAAAGTCGAGATCGGAATTGCGCCACTGCAACGTTCTGACCGCCTCAAAAGTGTGATTTTGAAGCGCGTCCACGAGTTCGGGCTCGAACGGCGCGCAGCGCCCGGTGGTGCCGAAGGTGCCGTTGCGCGTGGCGCGCCCGGCACGGCCGGCGATCTGGGCGAATTCCGCCGGCGTCAGCCTGCGAAACTGATAGCCGTCGTACTTGCGATCGGAGGCGAAGGCGACGTGATCGACGTCGAGATTGAGGCCCATGCCGACAGCGTCGGTGGCGACGAGGTAATCGACATCGCCCGACTGGAACATCGCCACCTGCGCATTGCGGGTGCGCGGACTGAGCGATCCCAGCACCACCGCCGCGCCGCCATGCTGGCGGCGGATCAGTTCGGCGATGGCGTAGACCTCGTCCGCCGAGAAGGCGACGATCGCGGTGCGGCGAGGCTGCCGGGTGATCTTGCGGTCGCCGGCGAATTCAAGCTGGGACAGCCGCGGGCGGGTGACGATGCTCGCGCCGGGCAGAAGCCGCTCGACGATCGGGCGCATGGTGGCGGCGCCGAGCAGCAACGTCTCGTCGCGGCCGCGCCGGCGCAGGATACGATCGGTGAAAACATGGCCGCGTTCGAGATCGGCCGCGATCTGGATCTCATCGACGGCGAGGAACGACACGTCGAGATCTCGCGGCATCGCTTCGACGGTCGAAACCCAGAAGCGCGGCCGCGCCGGCTTGATCTTCTCCTCGCCGGTGACCAGGGCGACCGAATCCACCCCGGCGCGGTCGGCGATCTTGTTGTAGATTTCGCGGGCGAGCAGCCGCAGCGGCAGGCCGATGATACCCGAGGAATGCGCCAGCATCCGCTCGATCGCCAAGTGGGTTTTGCCGGTGTTGGTCGGACCGAGCACCGCCGTCACACCCGCGCCTGGCGCGCGACCGTTGCCGGGCGGAACTATCGAAGATGAAAAGACCATATTTTTCCGAGGGCTTCCGGGGGCTAGATCACGATGATCCTGGATCGAATCGATCCAGGATCATGAACGCGATCGATTCCAATATTTTGAGACGCGGGATGCGGGCGGAAAAACGCTGCACACTTTTCCTCATCCCGCTCTAGCGAA
>CAZOOO010000155.1:0-7768 GCA_964581435.1 uncultured Hyphomicrobiales bacterium
CGCGGGATGCGGGCGGAAAACCGCTGCACACTTTTCCTCATCCCGCTCTAGCGCGTATTCCGCAAAAGCGGATACTGGTTTTGCGATCAGAATACGCGCAAGTTTTTGATTGAAAGCATTTTCTTACGGCTAACCGGAATCCACTTAGCCGGAAAAAGCTTTAAGGGCGCCCGTCGCGGGCGCCCTTTTTTGTTGAAGGAGCGCGGTCCGCAAGGTTGCCGCCCGCTTGATCCCCGCGGCGTTTGCGGAAAGAGTGCCTGCTTGGGAATCGGTGAGGTTCAGCGTGGACGGTTTGCCTGAAAGTCAGGGCTTCGAACGGCGGTCTCTTGCCCGCTCCATCGCGGCCGGCGGCATCGGGATCGTCGCCTTCGGCGCGGCCCTCGCACTAACGTGGTACTCGGCGGCGACGCTGTTGATGCTGTTTGCGGGAATCCTGTTCGGCGTATTCCTCACGGCCATGGCCGATCTGCTGCGCCGGGTATTCGGCGGTAATCAAACCCTGCGTCTGGTGATCGTCTGCGTCCTGTTCACCGGGCTGTTGTCCGGGGTGGCTGTACTCGGCGGCACGACCATCGCCCAACAGGCTACGGCCTTGAGTTCGACGCTCCGGGCACAGTTGGGCAACGCCAAGGACTTTCTGGAGAAGCAGGGCATCGACACCAACTTCCTCAACCTCAACCTCGGCGGCAACAAGACGGCCAACGCCACCACGGCCGACACCACCACGCCGGCGCAGACACCGCCGCAGCCCTCGCGCGGGCCGAAACTGCCCGACGCCGGCGCCATCGCCTCGGGCACCGGAGCGATCGTCAGCCAGACCATCAAGATTCTCATCGGCGTGTTCGAAGGCGTCGGCAATTTCTTCGTGGTGATTTTTCTCGGGCTGCTGCTGGCGGCGCAACCAAAGCTCTACCGCGACGGCATCCTGCGTTTCGTGCCGCGCCGGCACCTGCCCTACGCCGAACGGCTGATCGACGACGTCAGCGAGACGCTGCGGCGCTGGCTGCTCGGCCAGATCGCGACCATGACCACGCTGTTCCTGCTGACATGGATCGGGCTGACGGTGATCGGCATTCCCGGCGCGCTGGTGCTGGGCTTCATCACCGGGCTGCTGACGTTCATCCCAAACGTCGGCGCCATCCTCGCCGGCTGCCTGATCGTGCTGGCGCGCCTCGGCTCGGGCTGGACCGCGATCTTCAGCGCCTTCGGCCTCTATCTCGCGGTGCAGTTTCTCGAAGGCAACGTGCTGACGCCGCTGATCCAGCGCCACGCCATCAGCATTCCGCCGGCGACGCTGTTCGCCGCGCAGATTTTCCTCGGCGTGCTGTTCGGGCTGTGGGGACTGGCGCTGGCGCTGCCGCTGATCGCCATCATCAAGGTGGTGCTGAATCACCTGTGGCCGGATCAGAGAGCGACCGCCCCGAGCTGACCTGCCTCAAACGCTGAAAGCCGCCACCGTTTCGGTATGCTCGACCTCTGGGGGCGAGGCGAAGAATGGCCCGACCAACTCGCGCCACTCGGTAAAGTTCGAGGATTCGCGAAAATCCACGACATGGTTTTCAAGCGTTTCCCATTTGATCAGCAGCCTGTAGCGTGACGGCCTCTCGACGGACCTATGCAATTCGAAACTTTTCCAGCCCTTGCAGCGCGTGAAGATCGTTTGAGCCCGCGACACTGCCGCCTCAAAGTCCTTCTCGCTGCCCGGCTTGATCTCGACCTGCGCGATTTCGGTGATCATGTGAGCAGACCTTTCATATGCCCTCCGGCTGTACCGCAATCGACTGCAACCGTGAAGTGAACGGCAAGCAGCATTTCAGGCCGCGGTCGGCAGGCGCTGTGATCGCTCGCACCGCGAACAAACGACAAAACGCATCGGCGCCGGACGTGCCGGGCCGATGGGTGCAGATGCGGGGAATATCGCGTTCAGGATGTCCGGGAACGGGCGGCCGATCTTGCCGCCGGCTTCGCCCTGTTCCGGAGAGACTCAGAGCCGGTACAGAATCTGGTCGGTCCAGAAGCGCTCCAGGCGATGCAACGACTTGTTCAGCGTCGCAAACTCCTCGTTCGAGATGCCGCCGACCTGTTCGACAGTCTTGACGTGCTTCTGATAGAGCGCGTCGACGATGCGGCGGATCTCCTGGCCTTGCGCGGTCAGGCGGATTCGCACCGAGCGGCGATCGACGCGCGAACGCTGATGATCGAGAAATCCGAGTTCGACGAGCTTCTTCAGATTGTAGGAAACGTTGGAGCCGAGATAATAGCCGCGGGTCCGCAGCTCGCCGGCCGTCAGTTCCTTGTCGCCGATGTTGTAGAGAAGAAGCGCCTGCACCGAATTGATGTCGGCCCGGCCGCGGCGATCGAACTCATCCTTGATCACATCGAGCAATCTGCGATGCAGTCGCTCGACCAAGGTCAACGCCTCAAGGTAGAGCGACTGCACCGGTGCCTGGCCGGCAACCTGTTCCGCGGGCTCGTGAGCCTTCGCAACGGCTTTCATGATGACATCCCCTGTTGTCGTTTTTTCGACTTGTTCGACGAAACTTGTGTCCCGCCTGATAGCCATGACCTTAGGGGAGGCGTTTGAAGATCAGCTTAAATAAGACAATAAAGACATCATGAATTTAAGACAGTAAATCGCCGATTAAGCCGCCAGAAAAGGGCATTTCGCAACCTTTCATTGACGCTTCCGCAGCGCTGTTCACGCTTCGTGTGCCGCTGCTGTCGCATTCGGAAACAGCGCCGCCGGGATCTGAAACCTTCGGTCAATACAGATGACCAGGCCGTTAGGGTGACTGAATTCTTATTGCGAAAAATTCTCGGAAAATTTTACGTGACCTCTCCATCTTCGATCCGAAGATAACGTCGCGCCGCACTTCTCATCTATGGCGGCCGTTCGCGCGCGGCCATCCATGCCAGCGCCAGATAGGCCGTGAGCAGTACAGTTTCCAACCCGACGACAGCCAGGTTGCCGCCGTAGACCGCCGGAAACATAAGTTCGACAACGGCCATCGAGACCACCGTGGTCAGCCACACGACAGCGCCCCACGGCGTGGCCAGCCACAGACCTACGGCAGCCACAAGCTCGATCACGGCGAAGTAGACCGTCGCCGCCTGCCAGGCCACCGTCTGGTTCTCAAAGGCGTCGTCCTCGTCGCCGATGAATCCGGTCAATCGAGCCCAATGATAGAGCCCGGCGGCGAGCGATAGTATCGCCATGACCCGCAGAAACAGCACAAGCCGCCGGGTCCAGAGACTTTCATCGGCTTCCGTCCGCGCATTTGGACTCCCTGCCACCGACATGGCCTGGTCCCGCGGGATCTGCTCGCGCGATGAAGTGTTAGACATCAGAGTGCTCACAACCGGAACCGACAGCCATGCGGGATCGATTCATGACTTCCCGGAACCATAAAATCAATTGCATTGCGCAGACGTGCATGAGCGCGGTGACGAAACCGGTTCCTGATGCTACAAAATCCAATCTCTGGTACTGGCCTTCAGGAGTGTCGGCAACATGGCGATAAAATACGGGCGTCCCATTGAAATGCGGGATGGACCCCGCCGCGATGCCGCGATCACCGCCCCTCCGCTCGACCTCGTCGCCCGGCTTCGTCGTAACCGCAAGGCGGAATGGGCCCGCCGCCTGGTTCGTGAAAGCGTTCTGACAACCGACGACCTCATCTGGCCGCTGTTCGTCGCCGACGGCGCCGACAAACGGACGCCTGTCCCCTCCATGCCCGGAGTCGACCGTCTTAGCGTGGACCAGTGCGTGCGTGACGCCGAACGGGCGCTCAAGCTGAGCATCCCCTGCATCGCGCTGTTCCCCTACACCGATCCCGCCTTGCGGGACCTCTCCGGCAGCGAAGCCCTCAACGCCAAGAATCTGGTCTGCAAGTCGGTCCGGGCCATCAAGCGGGAATTTCCGGACCTCGGCGTGCTCTGCGACGTCGCGCTCGATCCCTTCACCAGTCATGGCCATGACGGTCTGGTGGAGGACGGCAGGATCCTCAACGATGAGACCGTTGCGGTGCTGGTCCGGCAGGCGCTGGTGCAGGCGGAAGCCGGTTGCGACATCATCGCTCCGTCCGACATGATGGACGGCCGCGTCGGTGCGATTCGAAGGGCTCTCGACGAGGCCGGGTTCGTCGACGTGCAGATCATGGCGTATGCCGCGAAGTATGCATCCGCGTTTTACGGCCCGTTCCGCGACGCCATCGGTTCGGCCAAGGCGCTCACCGGAGACAAGCGCACATACCAGATGGATAGCGCCAACTCCGACGAGGCGCTGCGCGAAGTCGAACTCGATATCGCCGAAGGCGCGGACATGGTCCTGGTGAAACCCGGTATGCCCTATCTCGACATCGTGCGGCGAGTAAAGGACACGTTCGGAATGCCGACCTTCGCCTACCAGGTGTCGGGTGAGTACGCGATGATCGCCGCGGCCGCCGGCCACGGCTGGATCGACCGCGACCGGGCGATGATGGAAAGCCTCGTTGCCTTCAAACGCGCCGGCGCCGACGGCGTGCTCACCTATTTTGCCGCGGCGGCGGCGGAGAAACTGAAACAGAACCGCTGACGTTTCCCGTCGTCCGTCCGCGGTCGTTCCGTACATCCCTCTCAGCCCCTGAGGGCTTGCAACCCAGGCAGCACGTCGCCATGTCCGGGGACGGCACGGAATGTCGTGCCTGAGCGCCGTGGAGGACTGCACATGGCCGATGGTGGCTTCAACAATGCGCCGGACAGCGACTCCGCCGGGTTCCAGCGGCATGCGTTCGATCCCTGGATGCAGCCCGAACTGTTTCGCGGTGTTTTGGTCCGGCGTTTTTTTGCGTTTCTGATCGACCTGCTGGTGCTGTCGATACCCGTGATCGTTGGCGTGATCTTCATCGCGATACTCGGCGTCATCACGCTCGGCTTCGGATGGGCGCTGTTCTGGCTGGTGTCGCCCGCCTCCTTGATCTGGGCCGTCGCCTACTACGGCGCGTCACTTGGCGGCCCGCATTCGGCGACGATCGGGATGCGGGCCATGGGTCTGGAAATGCGGACCTGGTCCGGCGAGCCGGGCTATTTTGTGCTCGGCGCCATGCACGCGATCCTGTTCTGGATCTCGGTATCGGTGTTCACGCCGCTGATCCTGCTGGTCGGCCTGTTCAACAACCGGCGGCGCATGTTGCACGACATGTTGCTGGGAACCGTCATCATCAACTCGGATCTTGCGACAGTTGCGCAACCCTATGGAAGCTATTGATATCGCGGCACCCCGGATTGACGGTCGGCCTTGGGGGCGCGATGCTGGAACACAAACCGTTTCGGAGAATGACAAGGCGCCGTGACCCAGCACTCGCGAGATACCCCGCAATTCTACCTGACCGCGCCGTCGCCGTGTCCGTATTTGCCCGATCGCAGCGAGCGTAAGGTATTTACCCATCTGGTCGGCGAAAAGGCGGGCGAACTCAACGATCTGCTGACCCATGGCGGCTTTCGTCGCAGCCAGTCGATCGCCTATCGTCCGGCTTGCGACCAGTGCCGCGCCTGCGTTTCGGTACGAGTGATCGCCGACGAATTTCAGCCGTCGCGCGGCGCCCGCAGGGTACTGGCGCGGAACGCCGACATCACCGGCAGCCAGCGGGCAGCAACGCCGACGTCAGAGCAATATTCGGTATTCCGCGCCTATCTGGACCAGAGGCATCGCCATGGCGGCATGGCGGACATGACGGTGCTGGATTATGCGATGATGGTGGAAGACAGCCACGTCGAGACTCGCATCATCGAATATCGCCGGCGCGGCCCGGATACCGGCGATAACAGACGCGGCGATCTGGTGGGGGTGGCGCTCACCGATGTGTTGAGCGACGGACTCTCGATGGTCTATTCGTTCTTCGATCCGTCCGAGCAGCACCGTTCGTTCGGCACCTTCATGATCCTCGATCACATATCTCGCGCGCGACAGCTCGGCCTGCCCTATGTGTACCTCGGCTACTGGATCGAGGGATCGCGGAAGATGGATTACAAGGGCCGCTTCCTGCCACAGCAGCGCCTTGCGCCCACGGGGTGGTTGCGCGTGGATGCTAACGGCGAAACGCAGCACGAAGCATGGGAATAAAAGATCAGCTCGGTCTGCGTTCAGGTCTTTGCTCAACGACACAGAGCCCGATGTCGGCACTATCCCGCAAACACGTCCGCCAGCAGCTTGAGATTGAGGATCACGATCACGCCGGCGATGATCCATGCCACGACGGCAGTTCCGGTTGAAATCGCGAACTGACCCATCTTGCGCCGGTCCGAGACAAAGCGGACCAGCGGGATCACCGCGAACGGCAACTGCATCGACAGGATGACCTGGCTGAGGACCAGAAGCTGCGCGGTGCCGCTGTCGCCATAGATGGCCGTGACGACGATCACGGGAATGATGGCGATGCCGCGGGTGACGAGCCGCCGCGCCCACATCCGCATCCGCAAACGCAGAAAGCCTTCCATCACGATCTGGCCCGCGAGCGTCGCCGTCACCGTGGAGTTGATGCCGGAGGCGAGGAGCGCAACCGCGAACAGCGTCGACGCGATGCCGAGACCCAGGAGTGGCGACAACAGCTTGAACGCATCGCCGATTTCGGCCACCTCGGTATAGCCGCTGCCGTGAAATACGGCGGCGGCCACGATCAGAATAGCGGCGTTGACGAACAAGGCCAGCATCAAGGCCAGCGTGCTGTCGGCGGTGGCCCATCGGATCGCGGTCCGCCGGCCCTCCTCGGTGCGCGGATAAGCGCGCGTCTGCACGATCGACGAATGCAGATAGAGGTTATGCGGCATGACCGTCGCGCCGATGATGCCGATGGCGATGTAGAGCATTGCCGGGTTGGTGACGATCTCGCGCGAGGGCACGAAGCCACGCAAAATCCCGGCGACCGGCGGCGCGGCGGCGACGATCTGGATCGCGAAGCAGACCGCGATCACGATCAACAGCGCGACCACAAAAGCCTCGAGAAAGCGAAAGCCGCGGTTCATCAACAGCAACAGCAGAAAGGCATCCAGCGCCGCGATCAGCGCACCCCCGATCAGCGGAATGCCGAACAGCAACTGCAACGCGATCGCCGTACCGATCACCTCGGCCAGATCGCAGGCAATGATCGCGGCCTCGCAGACCAGCCAGAGCATGAAATTGACGGGCCGCGAATAACTGACGCGGCACGCCTGCGCGAGATCAAGGCCAGCAGCGATACCTAGCCGGGCGGCCAAGGCCTGCAACAGGATCGCCATGAGGTTCGACAGCAGGATGACAGACAGCAGCGTGTAACCGAACTTCGAACCGCCGGCGATATCTGTGGCCCAGTTTCCGGGGTCCATGTACCCCACCGAGACCATGTAGCCGGGCCCCGCAAAGGCAAAAAGGCGGCGCAGCCAATGCCCGTCCGCGGGCACCCGCACCGTCGCATGGACCTCCTCAAGGCTCGGGCGGACCGACGCTTCCGAATGCCAGCCAGCCGTAACCGAAAGGGGCCCCTGCGACGGCTCCGGTACCGGTTCGGGCGTCAAAGGTGTTTTCACATCCATTGACCCGGTATGACCCAAGTCTATCTTTATTGCAACTCATTTGCAAATGCATTTAACAACCGCACGCAGATACAGTTGCGAGCGCCGATATCTCGCAACGCGGGAATCGCGTTCAATCCTCGCTTCGATCATGGCTGCTCGCGAAGCGCACATACGGGAGGCCTAACGTTACAGTTGTAATTTGTATTGCGCGCATTAGCGAATTCTGACTCGATGTATCACC
>CAZOOO010000156.1:0-7720 GCA_964581435.1 uncultured Hyphomicrobiales bacterium
CGCCGTCGCCGCCGCGTACCGGCCGTGAGGCGGCTTCGTCATCCTCGCTGCGCGGCAGAGCCTCGACCCAGGTCTGGCCGGTAGTGAAGCGGCCGGGAAAGTCGGGCAGGAGATAGAACGTCTTGGCCAGCACATGCTCGTGCGGCACCGGCTCAAGCTCGGGGATGTCGAGCGACGCCAGGATGAGGCGCAGTTGCTGCATTCCGGGCGTCTGGGATTCGCCGTCCGTCCCCGGCAGCGCGTCGATCGCGTCGCGGGTGTCGAACAGAATGGTGCCGCCCTGCTTCATATAGGCGTCGATCCTGTCGAGCGCCTTTTGCGGCGGCTTCGGCGCGCCCGGCACCACCGGCCAGTATATCAGCGGAAAGAACGCCAGTTCGTCGCGCGCCGGATCGACGCCGACCGGATCGCCGGCTTCCAGCGCCGTGCGCTGTGCGAGGAACAACGTGAGCCCGCTCATGCCGGCCTTGACGATGGCGTCGACATCGGCATTGCCGGTCACGACATAAGCGAGCCGGGTCTGCGAGGTCGCCTTCATCGCGAACGTGTCGCTGGCGCTGTCGGCGCGGGACGGCGCGGGCGTCATTGCGATCATCGGCAACGCAAGCGCGACAGCCAGCGTCGCCCGGGCCGCGCGGCGGCGCAGCAGCATGGCGAGGCCGCCGCCGAGCAGCGCCACGACGACGGCGTCGGCCAGAAACAGGGCCAGCGCCGAGGACAGCAGGATGCCGCGCAGATCGTGCGGTTCTGCATTGGTGAAGCTCGCCCGCCGCGCCGTCAGGCTCAACGTGTCGAGCGGCACGATCCGGTCGGTGGCCGCCAGCGTGTTGACGGCGATCGGCCCGTCGGCCGGGCCGTAGAATCCGGGCGGATGCTCGACGGTGCCGCGGCCGCGATAGTCTGCGGGCAAGGGTTTGACGGTCGCGGGCGGCGGCGTGAAAGCGCCGAACCCGTCGAGCGTCCGCAGCGGCGCGGCGGTTTCCGCCGTGGTGTCCGTGTTGGTTCTGCCGGTGTTTGCCGTGAAGCCGGAGGCATCGACGATCCGCCGCAGCATCTCGACGAAGGCCCCGGACATCGGCAGGTCGGACCAGCGCATGTCGGCGCTGATGTGGAATAGCGCCAGCAAGCCCTTGCCGCGGCGCTCGCCAGTCACGAGCGGCGTGCCGTCGACCAGCGACGCCCAGCTCTTCGCCGCCAGCGCCGCATCCGGTTCGGCGAGCACCTGCCGGCTGACGGTGACGTCGTTCGGCACCGCAAGGCCCGCGAACGGCCCGTCCGCGGCGAAGGCGGCGAGGTGCTGCGGCTTTTCCCAGGTCAGGCTGCCGCCGAGGCTGCGGCCGCCGCGCCGCAATTTGACCGGGACCAGGCCGTCGTCCGCCTGCGCCAAACGCGGCCCCGCGAACCGCACCAGCACGCCGCCGCGTTCGATCCAGTCGTCGATCCGCTGGCGCAATTCCGGCGACAGCGCCCCGACGTCGGCCATGACGATCATCGGCAGCTTCTGATCCAGAAACTGGATGATGGCCTGCTGCGGGGCTGCCTTGTCGCCGAGCCGGACATCGGCGAACGGCGCCAGTGCGCGGCTCAGATAGAAGGTCGGCGCAAGCAGCGGCTGCGCCCTTTCGGCGCTTGATCCGCTGCCCACGCCGATGGCGCGCCGACGCCAGCGCTTGTCGAGCAACTGCACCGCGCCCGCCGATCGTTCCCCGGCGATCTCCAGCCGGGCGATATCGTTGCGCAGCTCCAGCGGCAGGTCGAACGCGGCTTCGGTTTCGCGGTCCTGCAACGGAAACGCGAAGCGCGCCTCGCCGATCGGCGCCCCTTTCTGGTCGAGCGCGCGGACGACCCCGGCATCCGTGCCGTTCGCGGCGGCGCGCAGCACCTTCACGGTCATCCGGGCCGCGGCGTTCTCCGCCGCGGTCAGCGCGCGGGCGGGCGGCGCGCCGCCCTCGACGATGGTCAGGGAGCGGTCGCCGATCACCTTGCGAAGTCCGTCGACGAATTCGGCCCCACGCCCGCTGTCGATACCGTCGGACAGCCACGCGATGTCACTGTCGCCCGTCGTCTTCAGGAAGCGTTCGAGCGCCGGCAGCGTCTCGACGCGTTCGACGGCGAAGGGTTTCGGCGCGAACTGGCGCAGCGTCACGCGCGCGGTGCCGGCGGGCATCAGCGTGATGTCGCGCGCCGGCTCCGACAAGGGCACGATGGCGACGCCCCGGCGATCGCTGTCGGCTTCAGCGATCAGTTCGTCCGCGGCCTTGATCCGCGTCTCCCAGCTCGATGCGGCACTCCAACCGTCGTCGAGCAGGATCGTCAACGGAGCGGTGCCGCGGGCCGCGCCGGTTTTGGGATTCCACACCGGACCGGCGGCCGCGAGAATCACCAGCGCCGCCGCAAGAAGCCGCAACGCCGTCAGCCACCACGGCGTGCGCGACGGGGTTTCTTCCTTCGGCGCGATATCGAACAATAGCCGGGTCGGCGGAAAATCGATGCGGCGCGGGCGCGGCGGCATCACGCGAAGCAGCCACCACAGCAGCGGCAGGCTGAGCAGGCCGAGCAGCATCAGCGGTTGCAGGAATGACAGCGGAAGGGCCGGCATCATGCGGTGCGCTCCGCTCCGGCCGAGGCGCCGCCGCTTCCCCGGCTCGCCATCATGCCGCTGTGGAGAAACAACAGCAGGTCGGCGGCGGACCGGTCGGTGGTGTGGGTCGAGAACAGCCAGTCGAGCGTTTGGGTTTCCGCGCGGATCTGGTCGCGATGCAGCGCGACGCGCGCGACGTAGTCGGCGGCCCAGCGTTCGGCGCGGCCGGCGGTGATGACGCTTCCGTCCTCGGGTTCGACGAATTCGACGCGCCCCGAATAGGGGAACGTCTCCTCGGCGGGGTCGACGACCTGTAAGAGCGTGCCATGTGCGCCGGAAGCCGACAGCCCGGCCAGCATGGTCCGGATATCGGCGACCGGTGACCAGAAGTCCGACAGCACCACGACCTGCGAGCGGACCGACGGCACGAACGCGGGCGGCAGGCTGGCGCGCGCGCGATCGTCGTGAAGCATCGCCTGCGCCATCCTGTCGATGACGTTGCGGTTCGCGGTCGGGTTCAACAACCCCGGAATGCCGACGCGCTCGCCGCCGGCCACCAGCAATTCGGCCAGTGCGAAGGTCACGATCAGGGCGCGCTCGAGCTTGCTGTCGCGCGCATGTCGGGAGGCGAAGGCCATCGACGCCGAGCGATCGGGCCACACCCACACGGTGTGCGCGGCCTCCCATTCGTGCTCGCGGACGTAGAGATGGTCGTCGCGCGCGGAGCGGCGCCAGTCGACGTTCTGCGACGGTTCCCCGGACACGAAACGGCGATATTGCCAGAAGTTTTCGCCCGAACCGGCACGGCGGCGGCCGTGCAGGCCGTGAATCACGTTGGCGGCGATGCGCCGGGCTTCCAGCACCAGGCGCGGCAGCGACGCCGCCAGCGTGCGGCTTTCGCCATCGGCGTGTCTGACGGCTTCGATTTCCTGCCTGACGTGCCCGGCTGCTGCGACCATCAACCGATCCGCGTTTTAAGTTGTCCGATGACGTCGGAAACGGTGCGGCCCTCGGCGCGGGCCGGGAACGTCAGCGCCATGCGATGCTTGAGCACCGGCTCGGCGAGATCGAGAACGTCGTCGATCGAGGGCGCAAGGCGTCCGTCGAGCAGCGCGCGGGCGCGCACCGCCAGCATCAGCGACTGGCTGGCGCGCGGTCCCGGTCCCCACGCGATCAGTTTTCCGGTTTCTCCGCTCTCCGGTCCGGGGCGGGCCGACCTGACCAGCGAAAGAATGGCTTCGACCACGCTGTCGCCGACCGGCAGCCGCCGCACCAGCCGCTGCGCGGCGAGAACGACATCGGCGTTCATCGCGGCTTTCGCCAGCGTCTCCTCGGCGCCGGTGGTCTCGAACAGGATGCGGCGTTCCGCGTCACGATCGGGATAATCGACATCGATTTCCATCAGGAAGCGGTCGAGCTGCGCTTCCGGCAGCGGATAGGTGCCTTCCTGCTCCAGAGGATTCTGCGTTGCCAGCACATGAAAGGGTTTGGGCAGGTCGTGACGCGCGCCGGCGACCGTGATGTGCTGCTCCTGCATCGCCTGCAAAAGCGCCGATTGCGTGCGCGGGCTGGCGCGATTGATTTCGTCCGCCATCAAAAGCTGTGCGAACACCGGCCCGGCGATGAAGCGGAACGAGCGCTTGCCGCTGCCGCTCTCGTCCAGCACCTCGGCGCCGAGGATGTCCGACGGCATCAGGTCCGGCGTGAACTGGACGCGCTTGGCGTCTAACCCAAGCGTGACGCCGAGCGTCTCCACGAGCTTGGTCTTGGCGAGGCCGGGGACGCCGATCAGGAGCGCATGGCCGCCGGAGAGGATGGTCACAAGCGTGTTTTCGATAACCCGGTCCTGACCGAAGATCACCGAGGAAATCGCGTCCCGCGCCGCGCGGATCTGCTCCGCGACCTGCTCGGCCGAGCGGACGATCACGTCTTCCAGCTTCTCGACGCCTTTGTCGTGGTCAGCCACAGCCATCCGTCACTCCTTAGTTGCGCAAGACCGCGCCATTTGCCATGCGCGAGGCCACGCCGTTTGCATTGTCACGCCTGTCGAACATACGCGAGCGCCGTGTATTTCTGGAGTTAAACTCTTGCCACAATAACGGATTTTTGAGCCTCGGGATCACCATGGCATCACGAAGCGGCGAGGTCTCGCGCCGGCTCCGGCGCTGGAGCCGCACCTGCTGGGCTTGCATTCCTCTTTGTGCCAGAACAGGGTGACCAGCGTCGGGGTAAACCATGGCGAAGCAAGGGCGGCCCGATAACGACCGGACACTGGACGGCCTGACGGCCGCGGCGCGTGACGCCGCGGGCTCGCCCGGCAGAGGCTTGCCGCCGGTGCATTTGTGGAATCCGCCGTTCTGCGGCGATCTCGACATGCGGATCGCCGGCGACGGCACATGGTATTATACGGGAACGCCGATCGGTCGGCCTGCGCTGGTGCGCCTGTTCTCCACGATTCTGAAACAAGAGGATGGCAAATACTTTCTGGTGACTCCGGTGGAGAAAGTGGGCATCAGCGTCGATGACGCCCCGTTTCTGGCCGTCGAAATGATCGAGAATCGGGAGGAAAATAGCCGCCTGCTGCGGTTTCGCACCAACGTCGGCGATTGGGTGTCATGCGATCTCGATCACCGGCTGCGCTTCGAGCGCTCCGAGGGTGGCGGATTGAAGCCTTATCTGCACGTTCGGGCCGGTCTCTGGGCCAGAGTGACAAGGGCGTTGTATTACGATCTTGTTGACATGGGTGAGCAACGGATGGTCGATGGTCAAATGATGTTCGGCGTCGAATCGGGCGGCGAGTTCTTCGCGATGGCGGATGCGGAGCAGGTGAGGGGCGCGGGTTGAACGTTCCGATGGTGAAGACAGGCGTCGTGCCCCCCGATGTCGGCACTGAGGCGTTTTTCGACCGCGCGCGGGCGCGGCTGGATTTCGATATCCCGCCGGGGCTGACGGACGCGGGCATCGTTCCGTTGACCGGTGACCATGACAACGATGCCGTGCTCCGGTCGATCGCTCGGGAAAAGCCGATCCGGCCGGCGGCGGTGCTGATCCCGGTGGTCGCGCGCGAGCAGCCGACCGTGCTGCTGACGCAGCGCGCGGCTCATCTCAATGAGCACGCCGGCCAGATCGCGTTTCCCGGCGGCAAGATCGACGCGACCGACGCTTCGCCGATCGATGCGGCGCTGCGCGAGGCGTGGGAGGAAGTCGGGCTGACACGCGACTTCGTGGAGCCGATCGGCTATCTTGATCTTTATGGTACGAGTTTCGGCTTCCGTATCCTGCCGACCGTGGCGCGGGTGAGACCGGGATTTGATCTTCGCATCAATACGGATGAAGTGGACGACGCATTCGAGGTGCCACTGTCGTTTCTGATGAATCCTCTCAATCATAAACTCGGCCGGAAGCAATTCCGCGGCAGAACGCGCTCGTTCTACGAGATGCCGTTTGCCGAACGAAATATCTGGGGCGCAACTGCCGGGATCCTGCGCGTGCTGTACGAGCGAGTCTATCTGAAATGATCCGTCCAGTTCTCATGGAACTCGGAATCTTCCTGATTCCGTTCGCTGTCTACGCGGCATATCTGATCGCCAACCGCGTGGATTTTATGATCGCCGCCTCATGGCCGCCGCGCATCGTCTTGAGGCTCTCGCTCGCGGCGCTGGTGCTGGTCGTCGTCAGTTTCGTCCTGTTGGCGAATTTCTCGGGCGCGCCGCCGGATTCGACCTATGTTCCAGCGCATCTCGAGAACGGCAGGCTTGTGCCCGGAGCCGAGAGGTGAATGCCTCCCGCTCGCTATGCGAGGCGGGCTGGCTGAAATCGGGTGCGGCGGCGCGCGTTCTCGCGCTGCTCGGTGGCAACGGCGAGGAGGCGCGGGTCGTCGGCGGCGCTGTTCGCAACGCCTTGATGGGCCTGCCCGTAGGCGAGATCGACATCGCCACCACCGCGCCGCCCGAGGAAGTCATGCGCCGCGCGGCCACGGCCCGCATCAAGAGCATTCCGACCGGGGTCGAGCACGGCACCGTCACGCTGGTCGTCGAGGGCAAGCCGGTCGAGGTCACGACGCTGCGCGAGGATGTTGAAACCTTCGGCCGCAAGGCCAGGGTTGCATTCGGCCGGGATTGGGCGCGCGATGCCGAGCGTCGCGATTTCACCATCAACGGCCTGTCGGTCGATAGCGACGGCACGGTGCACGATCATGTCGGCGGACTCGACGACATCGCGGCCAGGCGGGTGCGCTTCATCGGCGATCCGGACCGGCGCATCGCGGAGGACTACCTGCGCATCCTCCGCTTTTTCCGCATCCATGCCGCCTACGGCGCGGGCGAGCCCGACCGGGCCGGCTATCTAGCCTGCATCCGTGGCCGCGCCGGATTGGCCTCGCTGTCGGCCGAACGCGTGCGAGCGGAGATACTGAAACTGCTGGTCGCGGAAGGCGTGGTGGAGGCGCTGATCGCGATGGAGGATGGCGGCCTGCTGTCGGCCGTTCTCGGCGGGGTCGCCTATCGCGGACCGCTCACGGCGATGATCGCCGCCGAGCATGCGCTGGAACTCGCGCCGGATCCGGTCCGCCGGCTCGCGGCGCTTGCGGTATCTGTGACCGAAGACGCCCGGCGGGTCGCGCAGCGATTGCGGCTCTCCAATGCCGAGGCGAAACAACTGGACTCGATGGGCCATCGCTGGTGGCGGCTCGGCGGCATGGACGAGGCAACCGCCCGGCGGCGGTTGTACCGGCTTGGCGCGACGCGCTTTCGCGACCGGCTGATGCAGGCGTGGTCGCGGGCCGGGCACGGCGCCGATCCGGCGCCGTGGCTAAACGTCGCAACCCTGCCGCAGCGCTGGCAGCCGCCGGCCTTTCCCTTGAAGGCCGGCGATTTCGTCGCACGCGGAATCGCGGAAGGTCCGGCGCTCGGACACGTTCTGACGATCGCGGAAGATGCCTGGCTGGCCGAGGATTTCCCGCTCGATTCCACGCGGCTTTCGGCGATCGCCGATCAGACCGTCGCGCGGTTCACGCGCGATCACCGGCTGTGAGCGCGGCCGGAAGGTTCTGTCATGGCCATTTCACCTCGGGCGGCATCGAGGAGAGGATCGACTCGACGTTGCCGCCGGTCTTCAGCCCGAAGATGGTGCCGCGGTCGT
>CAZOOO010000157.1:0-7688 GCA_964581435.1 uncultured Hyphomicrobiales bacterium
TGCGGCGGTCGGCAAGGCTGAAATGGTGCGCGGCGACTGGCTCAAGCCGGGCGCGACGGTGATCGATGTCGGCATCACGCGCGTGCCGGCCGCCGACGGCAAAACGCGGTTGATCGGCGACGTCGCATTCAATGAGGCGATGCAGGTCGCGGGCGCGGTGACGCCGGTACCCGGCGGCGTCGGGCAGATGACCGTGGCTTGCCTGCTGGTCAACACGCTCCGCGCGGCCTGCGCGATCAAAGGGCTGCCCGCGCCGGGGGTGTAAGACAAACCCGCAAAGAAAGAATGAGCGGCGCGTTTTTCAGTTGCCGTTGCGAGCGAAGCGAGGCAATCGAGTTTCGAGTTGCGATGGGCTGGATTGCTTCGTCGCCAAACGCTTCTCGCAATGACGGGAGAGCAATTCGTTCGCTACTTTCCTTGCGCGCGCGCAATGCCTTCCAGGATCAGTCTGCGGGCGTCGTCAGCACCGCCCCAGCGCAGCACCTTGACCCACTTTCGGGGTTCGAGATCCTTGTAGTGCTCGAAGAAGTGCTGGATCTGCTGCAGCGTGATATCCGGCAGGTCGTCGTAGTTTTTGATCCTGTCATAACGCTGGGTCAGTTTCGACGTCGGGACGGCGATGATTTTCTCGTCGCCTCCCGCTTCGTCCTCCATCAAGAGCACGCCGACGGGCCGAACGCTCATCACCGCGCCCGGCACGATGGCGCGCGTATTGGCGACCAGGACGTCGCAGGGGTCGCCGTCTTGCGACAGTGTGTGCGGGATGAAGCCGTAGTTGCCGGGATAGCGCATCGCCGTGTAGAGAAAGCGGTCGACCACCAGCGTACCGGCATCCTTGTCCATCTCGTACTTGATCGGCTCGCCGCCGACGGGCACCTCGATGATGACATTCACCTCGAACGGCGGATTGGGTCCGGTCGAGATCGCATCGATACGCATCGGCCGCCTCGCATTGATATGGAAATCTGAATCTGATCGGGACTATGGCCGGGCCGCCGCCAGGCTGCAAAGGCGGCCTAACTTGTCCAGGCGAACGCCACCTTGTCGAGCGACTTCGGCCCGAACCTCTCGGAGGAGCGGGCGACCATGCGACCGCCGAGCGCGTGGTAGAACTCCGTCGCCGGCTCGTTGTCGGACAGCGCCCAGGTCACCATGCTGTTGAGTCCGCTCTGGATCAGATCGCGCCGGGCCGCGGTGAACAGCCGCCGGCCGAAGCCCAGGCCCTGGAATTCGGGACGCAGGTAGAGTTCGTAGATTTCACCATCGTATTGCAGGCTGCGGGCGCGGTTACGGCCGTAGTTGGCGTAGCCGGCGACCTGTTCGCCGAACACCAGAACGCTGATGCGGCTGCCCTTGCGGATCGCGCTGTCCCACCAGTGCGGGCCGCGCCGGTTAATCAGCTTTTCCAGCTCCGCGCCGGGGATGATGCCCTGATAAGCCGAACGCCAGGACTCGTCATGGGTTGCTGCCACCGCGGATGCATCCGCGACCTTTGCCGGCCGGAGTTCGATCAGGGTTGTGCTCATGTCCCGATCAAAGCAAGTCGGCGCGCGGTCTTCAAGGCCCATCGTTAATTAAGGGTTAAAATGTGGATTTCGCGCATTACAGGCGGGATGTTTTGTATCGAAAAGGGACACGTTGCAGGTCGGCAAATGCACGAACGGTAGTGGAGGAGATGGTCTACACGAATGAGTTGTTGATGCGCTTCATTGCACCGGCAAGCTGTTCCGGCTTCGGCGTGGACGCCCGGAGTCAGCATTTCGGTAATCCCGCCGTATCCATCACCTCGCGCGCCGCCCGCGCGCCGCTGTCGCGCGCGCCATGTGCCGTGGAAAAGAAGTTCGGCGAGGTAGCTTCTCCCGCGAAGAACAGCCGGCCGTCGACGGGCGCGGCGAGGACGGCACGGGCGCAGGCCCGGCCCGGCAGCGCGTGGGAATAGGCGCCTTGCGCGAAGGGATCGCTAGCCCAGCGCGATTCCGCCAGCGGTTTCAGTTTACTGCGATAGTCCGAGCCGAGCAGCGCCACGATCTCGTCGATCGCTTGTGCCGCGAATGCGCCGTTGCCGGCGTCTTCCAGTTCGCGGGCGAAGCTGCCGCCGAAAAATCCCTCGATGCAGGGCTGGCCGAACGGGCGCAAGTGATAGGCTCCCGTCTGCGTCCGCATGGTCGCGCCGCCCAGGTTGCCGTCCTTTGGCATCATGTCGTCCGGATCGTCGAGCGCCAGCATCACCTTGTCGGCGACGCCGAGCGGCAGGCCGGCCGCAGCGTCCACTTTCGCGGACAACTCTGGATATAAGCTGATCGATTCGTTCGCGATCAGGCTGGTCGGCACCGTGACGATCGCCTTTGCCGCGGTCAGCGTGCCTTTCGAGGTTTCGATGCGCAGCCGCCGGCCGGAATGATCGATGCGCCAGACCCGCGTGTTCAGCGCGACCGGGCAGCGCCGGCCATGGGCCGCGATCAGCGCGCCGTAGCCGCGCCGCACGCGCCAGTTGATTCCGGTGTCCTCATAGGCGGCCGTGTCGTGGACCGAAACAGAATCGAGTTCGCAGCCGTTCACGTAGGTCGATATCGCGCCGATCATCGGATTCCAGCGGTTGCCCGGCGCGAGATACAGGCTGGCGGCGCTGTCGGTGTCGCTTTTCGCGGCTTCTTTCATGCGCTCGTCGAATGCATCGAGCGCGGCGAGGAAGTTCTCGTGCTCGGCCACTGTGAATCCGGCGGCAAAACTTCGCTCGCGCCACGGCGGCCGCGTCTTGTCGATGTCGAAGCCGAGTCGGCCTGCGATCGCAACGAACGAGTTCCTGTCGGCCGAATGCAGCCAGCCGCAGCCGAGATCGAAGACGATGTCCGGGGCAGGAACGATGGTGTGGGCGCGTCCGCCGATGCGGTCGCGGGCTTCCAGCACGATGACGGAGAGGCCGGAGGCTTTCAGCGCGTCGGCCGCGCCGAGCCCGGCGGCTCCCGCGCCGATGATGGCGACGTCGATATTGGAGGGGAAACTTTGCGACATGTCGCCACGCTGATCAGAGCCCGCTTCTGATAATCGCGACGATCTCGTCTACGTAACAACTTTTGATAGCCAAGATACGTTAATCGATCTCCTCGAATATTTTGGATTCCGCCACACGTCAACCAAAAACGACGGCGAGCGGATTTACGAGAAAGCAATTTCCTCTGCCGTTCTGCCGCCCGTGCCCGGCGAAAGCCGCTTTGACACTCATCGTCAGAACTATCCTCGTTTTGTTGTCGCAGACGATACCGAGGCTTTCAGAATACCTATCCAGGAGGACTATCATGATGTCCTCTATCCGGACCTGCGCCAGCCCATGCAATTTGATCTCTTTGACCCTCAGGGGAGAGGCAACGGCCCCAAGCGGCCCGAAAAGCTGCGCTTCCACAGGATGCGCTGCGAGGTGCCCATTGACATAAATCAGGCACTCCTCATCGCATCGTTTCGTCGAAGCGTACCAATGTCTGGCCTCGTGGTGCTGGATGGGCACACTATCATCGATACCCCGACCGGCATTACAGAGGTAGGCACCGAGGTGTTTCGTGCCATTGAAGTTTGTCGCTTCGTTGTTTTGGTAGCACCGCCCGAAATCATTATAGCTCGCAGAAATGCGGATCACCAAAGAAAACGTCCCGAACGAACGAGCAAGGAGATTCACCGGCAGCAAGAACAGTCTCTTGCAAGCGCGCGGTTATGCCTCTCACGTTCCGCAGGTGTGGAAAACTATCGGCGACGAAATTCTATTTCTGCTGTCGAGTGCACAGCTATGAGCACTTGGCTGCCTGTATCACCGCATTTTTAGGCGCGCTGGAAGACTATGGACGAATTCTGGATCGTGACGGTAAGCGCCTGGATGTGAAGGGCGCGGGCTGGGTCGCGGCGTTTCCGGCGCCGAACGTAACCGTCGAAATATTACGAAGTGGTGCTGCACAGGCAGATGCAGCTGATCAGATTGAGGAAGAACTAGAGCAACGAGCTGATGCTGCGCCGGGAGCTCTCGACTTTCTCGGCAAGCAGATCGACAGTGGCTTTAGAACAGCCAAGAATGCAGCCTCGGATCGCTCACTTTCGTTGGAGCTTGCTTGGCTTCTGGCAGATGCTGCACATTCTGAAATTTTTCTGCGAAATTTTCGTATCAGGGACGGCAGACCCTCAAGGGAGTGATTAACGATCGACCTTATCCCATCGTCACCATCGATGCTGAACGCAGTTTAGCCAGACGAGCCGTACGAAAGCATGAACGTGCAGTAACGATGGATAGTGACATTGAATGTCTTCATCTGCGCAATTTCTTGGAGGCCTTCATGGTCGATGAAGGTGTCGATTTCCCGATTCTAAAACGTCATGGTGAAGAACTAGATCAACAAAAGATCCCGCAATCCTATCGCGACTTCGAGGCAGTGTGGGGGACCACTTACCAGGAGAACCAGTCGCGCCGGTCGATTGAAGAGTCCGCTGTAACCGCGGAAGACGGCACAAACGAACTTCCGGATTCGTTGAGCGCGAATTTAGAAGCGGCTGTCGCCCTAGCAGAAAAACCTGCGGAATAGGAAATAGTGGTCGCCCAGTGGGCCGCTTCGTTTCGCGTGGTTCCTCGGTGGTTCCTTGACGAGAAGCCGAAGAGGAAGCGAAACTGATCGCTACAATTTAGAAGCTGGGGTAACTATTTCTGTTTTCGTCGCGTGTGGAGAAAGCGCCTCTTGCCATACCGTTAACGGTGATCTGACCGGCTTTTGCCGGTCCACCACCAACCGGAATGGAGAGAGACGATGGACTACTTTGCAGGACTGGATGTTTCCCTTGAGATGACGAGCATCTGCATCGTCGATGCTGACGGGACTGTGCTGAGGGAGGCGAAGGTTGCTACCGAACCAGACGACCTCGTCGCATTCTTCGCGCAATGCGGCATGGTGATGAAGCGTATCGGCCTTGAAGCCGGGGCGCCGTCGCAATGGCTTTACGCCGGTATGGCTGATGCCGGGCTGCCCGTCGTGTGCATCGAGACGCGGCACGCCAAGGCGGCGCTGTCGGCCATGCCGAACAAGACCGACCGCAACGATGCGCGCGTGATCGCGAACATCATGCGCACCGGCTGGTTCCGCGCCGTGCACGTGAAGACACAGACCGCACAGGAGCTGCGCTTCCTGCTGGTGGCCAGGCAGACGCTGGTCCGCAAGCTGATGGATATCGAGCTGGCGATCCGTGGCATGCTGCGCAGCTTCGGCCTGAAGATGGGCGTGGTGTCCAAGCGCAACTTCGAAGCGCGCGTTCTGGAACTGGCCGGCGACCGTGCGATGCTGATGCGGGCGCTCAATCCCATGCTGACCGCGAGGCGCGCTCTGGCTGTCGAATATCCGCGCTATCGCATGTTTCCCGATGGAAGCACGTTGACAGAGAGCAGCGCGCGCACTTTGATTCTAAAAACACCGGCCGCCGTTCGATTTATTCTGCGAGCCCGCAAAGAACGTTCTTCGCGGCCGTAGGCATCCTTCTTCGCGGGCGATTTGTTTTGACGCTTGCACAATCTTTCTCTCATCAATTTCAATTGGAAATATTCAAGGATGGCGCGCTCTTCGGCAGTTGGCATTAGCGATGGAATGATGTCCGACAAGGACTTTCGGGCGATTGCGCGCCGTGGTCCCTCATATGTGCGTGCTGCGTTGAAGCGATTCAAACGCGCGACCGACAACGCGGAAGCCGCGTCCGATGGACGGTGGCAGCAGCACAATCGGGATATCGATAGACGACACAAATTAAAGGCTGCTGTTCTCAATGCCGAGTACGATTTACGCGAGGCGGACACAAAACAACATGCAGCACTCGAACCCACTCTTACCGATGCGCGTGAAGAACTTGCACAATATGAAGCAGACGTTGCGAACCGCGCGGAGCGCGAGCGCGAGCGACCATCGCGCGACGAAATCACCTTCTATGCGAAGGCTCGTGCTTTCATTATCACGAATCGCAACGCAACGTTCACCGAACGGCTAGCTTCTCTTCCCTCCGGCGATCCGAACCGTAACCTCGTCAAAGTGCGCGCGACAATTACGGACTACGCTGCTGAAATCAATGACGCCGACCTCGCGCCCTTGCCCTTCGACGATGTCATGAAAGGGGTTGACCGCGAACTTAACACTATCGCCGCCGAAGGTGCTCCCGGCACGTTCGGCGTAACGCGATTTGCCAAACTGTTCGGGAACAATAGACGGCAAGGCAATCGTGAATGGCGAACCGACTACATTGCCAGCGCGTTTTTTCCATCCGGATTCAAGCTTTGTGTCTGGGCGTTCAAAGACGTGATTCGGGAGAAACTAGCAGCGGAAATCCGAACGCGCATTGAGACCAGCGAGTTCGAGCCTATCGCAATCGCGGACCGCGAGCCTCGCAAGGAAGCCATTCGCGCAAAGCTTTTGGAATTGGAGCGCACTGAACGGGGACGAGCGATTCAATTCATGCGCTTATTTCCAATGGAGAGTATGTGTTGAATGCGAAAGCGGTAAGACGTTTAGGGTTACCGCTTCTCAACGCATTGAACTTCGGACTACGCGACGTTAGCAGCGCATTTCGAGGCTTCAATGTCGGAGGTCTGGTTAGCGCGCTAACCCCGCCCGTCCCTCGATTTGCAAGCGGCGGCCTTGTGTCTGTTCCCGCCGCAAGCAATGGCGACTTACGTCCTGCGAATATCTTTCTTCGCGACGGGTCATTCCCAGTGATGGCACAGCAAAATGTTATCGACGCCATCACGCGTTATGCCACGAGCAAGGAGATGTGTAGCGCGGGGCGTAAGCCTACGTGGTATCGAGGTTAGATATGGCAAACGACGCGATAACGTACGGCTTTCTTACGGATGAAGGTTTTCTCGGGCCTGTAAGCTTGGGCGTGTTGCGACGGGCGCTTACGATTGGCGGCATGGCTTTCGATGCGGAAGCGAAGCGCGACGACGCGGCTCTCGAACAAGCTTTCGCAAAGGCGCACGTCGTTTTTGTTTTGTGGCCGGATGAGCAATCCGCGTGTGGGTTTTCGTTTATGCCCGCGAAGCGTTCTCCGGGCGAAGAGTCGCCGGACAAAATCGACGTTGTTGCGGAAGTTCTACCTTGCGAGAATCGGGAAGCTGCTTTCGCTCTCCAACGTCGATTTGGCGACGCGGCCCTGATTGAAGAGTTCAAGACGTGTGCGATGGGAAATAACATCGTGCCGTTTCCGCGTCGCTAATTTGAACGACAGTAGCTTTTTCAGAAATGGAGGATTTTCGATGAGAGATTTAATCAGCTTAAACATCAACACTCCCAACTACGTTTTCGAAACGTCAGTAAGCGGGGTGACCATCACGCGCGTAAAAGACGGAGCAATGCATACTTTAAACACGCCGGAGGTTGCGACAGTTCTGGGCGAGATGTTTGTGGGTGCGAGTCCGCCCGTTCGGACCGCGTTACTGCCTTTGATGTTCCAAGCGCTGGCATAACCGCGCAAGCTGAAAGGCCCGTGCGCAAACACCTATTTTCGAAAGCGGGAAACCTAGAATCGAAAATAGGTGTTTAAAATCAACTACTTGACTCCTATCAAGCCTCGTGCCTGGATCACCTTTAGGGATGGCAGTCACGACATGAGGAGTCATTAACCATGATTGTCAATCGGCTCGCAAATTTGACCCTGTATCGGCGTCCGATTTTGACCCT
>CAZOOO010000158.1:0-7651 GCA_964581435.1 uncultured Hyphomicrobiales bacterium
GCCGGTTCAGGTTCTCGCGGGCGAACGAGGGATAGCCGACGGCAGGCGGAAAGGCGTAGTCGGTGTACTTGCGCTCGCCCGGCAACACCTCGGTGCCGGCATCCAGCCACGAGCGTTTGGAGATGTAGACGCGAGTGCGCGGGCCGGATTGATAGGATACGTTGGGTCCACTCGGTCCGTAAGCGCCGCTGCGGTCATAGTGCCTGCGCTGCTGGGCATTTACGTCCGAGGCGCTGAAGCCGACCGCGACGAAGGCGGCTGCCGCAAGCGACAGCACGACGGTTTTCGTGGCCCCGGCCGCTGCGGAAATTTTCAAGGTCATCGCGTCCTCATGAATCCGAGTGATCGCCTTTTTACCGTCCGGCGGGCTCGCGCCACAAGCCCAATCGGGCCACACCTTGCGAGAATAATGCCGATGACGATGAAATGTTGCTTCGAACCCGACGCGGTCCCGGTTCGGCGGCTCGGACTCCAGCCTTGAGAACTTGCCGTCCGGAGCGGATCCTCACCCGATTGAGCGGACCTCTTTAGGTAAACATTTTCAATTGTTTATCGGTATCCGTCACGGTGTGTGCCCATGCGCTCATTCATCGCCCGCAAAGTGCGCTTTGCATAGGCGGGCAGACGCCCGAGGACAGTGCGCCGCGGCGGCGAAGCCGCGCGAGCCGGGTGGATTTTGTCAGATTGCACCGGTTGAATCGATCAGGTCGGAACGCGGCCCAGCGTTGTCTTGACGGCGTTTCTCGCTTAGAAGCGCAGCGTCTTCCCTTGTTTCACGCCGAGGCGATGAGGGAGGCGATTTCTTCGGAGAGTGAACGATGGGTTACAAAGTCGCGCTGGTCGGAGCGACCGGCAATGTCGGGCGTGAAATGCTCAACATTCTGGACGAGCGGAAATTCCCTGCGGACGAGGTGGTGGCGCTGGCCTCGCGCCGCAGCGTCGGCACCGAAGTCTCTTGCGGCGACAAAACCCTCAAAGTCAAAGCGCTGGAAAATCATGATTTCAGCGACGTCGATATCTGCCTGATGTCGGCGGGCGGCGCCGTGTCGAAGGAATGGTCGCCGAAGATCGGCGCGGCCGGCGCGGTCGTGATCGACAACTCGTCAACCTGGCGGATGGACCCCGACGTGCCGCTGGTCGTGCCCGAGGTCAACGCCGACGCGGTGACCGGATTCGCCAGAAAGAACATCATCGCCAATCCGAACTGCTCGACGGCGCAGCTTGTCGTGGCGTTGAAGCCCTTGCACGACAGGGCCGTCATCAGGCGTGTCGTGATTGCGACCTATCAGTCGGTTTCAGGCGCCGGCAAGGAAGCGATGGACGAGTTGTTCGCGCAGACCAAGGCGGTCTATACCGCGAGCGAACTCGTCGCCAAGAAATTCCCGAAGCGGATCGCCTTCAACGTCATCCCCGAGATCGACGTGTTCATGGAGGACGGCTACACCAAGGAAGAATGGAAGATGATGGCGGAGACCAAGAAGATTCTTGATCCCAAGATCAAGCTGACCGCGACTTGCGTGCGCGTGCCGGTGTTCATCGGCCATTCGGAAGCCGTCAGCATCGAGTTCGAGAGGCCGATCACCGCGGACGAGGCGCGCGGCATCCTGCGCAACGCGCCGGGGTGTCTCGTGATCGACAAGCACGAGCCGGGCGGCTACGTCACGCCGTACGAATCGGCCGGCGAGGACGCCACCTACATCAGCCGCATCCGCGAGGATGCGACGGTGGAGAACGGCTTGTCGATGTGGGTCGTGTCGGACAACCTGCGCAAGGGCGCGGCGCTCAACGCCATCCAGATCGCCGAATGCCTGATCAACCGCAAGCTGATCAGCGCGAAGCAGAAAGCCGCCTGACCTATAGCGCTGGAAAATGCAGCTATATAATGCTGTTATATAGTGTCGCGGAGCAGGGCCTTCCGGCTCTGCCCCGGCTTTTCCCCCGTCTGACGTCAGACGAGGGTGTTGTCCATGATGCTGCGGAACTCGTTGGTCTCGCGGTCAAGCGCGTACAGCGTACCCTCGCGGACGTCGAAATAGGCGCCGTGCAACTGAAGATGGCCCCTCTCGACCGCTTCTCGCACGAAGGGGAATGTCATCAGGTTCTCGATACTGCGCAAGATCCCCGCCTTCTCCATGCGGGTGACGAATTCCTTTTTCGTTTCATGTTCGCCCTGTTCGACCACTTCGCCGGGCTTGATGAACATCGACATCCAGCGGCCGATGAAGTCGCCGGGCGACAACGGCGCGGTCTTGTTGATAACGGCGCCGATACCGCCGCATAGCGCGTGGCCGAGGATCACAATGTGCTTCACCTTGAGCACCTGCACCCCGAATTCCAGCGCCGCCGAGACGCCATGGGTGTTGGTGTCGGTCTGGTAGACCGGCACCAGGCTGGCGATGTCGCGCACCACGAACAGTTCGCCCAGACCCGCATCGAAAATCGACTCCGGGGATACGCGCGAATCGCAGCAGCCGATCACCATCGTCTCGGGTGACTGGCCGCGTTCGGACAAGACGCGAAAGCGCGATTGCTCGGTCGGCAGCCGCTCCGTGGCGAACGCACGATAGCCGTCGATTAGTCGATGCGGGAAAGTTTTCATATTGCCCCTCCGATTGCCGCGATGAACCATCGCCGGCTGCCTCTGACAAGTGCTTTACATATGCGACAAATGATGCCGGGCACATGCGACAAATGATGCCGGCACGGGCTTTTATCAGCCGTGCGGAAGGGGCAGCGGGCAGGTCGAATACGAGATTTCCTTCAAGCATGGATGTGGAAAGCCCAGCGGGCGGATCGTGCCCGAAGGCCAAGGGCGCGCGACGAGGATCAGACCCAGGCGCGCTCGCGCTTCGCCTTTTCCTCGTAGCCCTCGATCGCCGCTTTCTTTTCCATGGTCAGGCCGATGTCGTCGAGACCGTTCAACAGGCAGTGCTTGCGGAACGGGTCGATCTCGAATTTCACGGTTCCGCCGTCGGGTCCCCGGATTTCCTGATTGGCCAGATCGATCGTCAGCGTCGCGTTGGCGCCGCGTTCGGCGTCATCGAACAGCTTGTCGAGGTCGGCTTGCGTCACGCGGATCGGCAGGATGCCGTTCTTGAAGCAGTTGTTGTAGAAGATATCGCCGAACGAGGTGGAGATCACGCAGCGGATACCGAAGTCGAGCAGCGCCCACGGCGCGTGCTCGCGCGACGAGCCGCAGCCGAAATTGTCGCCGGCGACAAGGATTTTGGCGTTGCGATAGGCCGGCTTGTTGAGAACGAAATCCGGATTCTCCGAGCCGTCGTCGCTGTAGCGCTGCTCCGAAAAAAGTCCTTTGCCGAGGCCGGTGCGCTTGATGGTTTTCAGATATTGCTTCGGAATGATCATGTCGGTATCGACATTGATGATCTTCAGCGGCGCCGCGACGCCTTCCAGCGTTGTGAACTTATCCATGGCAGGAACCCTAATAACAATTGTTTTTAACCCGATCCCGGCCTCGATCCAAGGTCCAATTATGCAGGGCTAACCTGCGGCCTGCGCTTCGATCGCCTCCATGTCGGCATCGGACAACCCGAAGTGGTGGCCGATTTCGTGAATCAGGACATGGCTGATGATATGGTCGAGCGTTTCATCGTGCTCGGCCCAGTAGTCGATGATGGGACGGCGATACAGCCAGATCAGGTTAGGCAATCTGGCAACGTCGTCGTGGCTCTGGAACGGCAGGCCCGTGCCCTGGAACAGTCCCAGCAGATCGAATTCGCTGTCGGCCTGCATTTCTTCCAGCACTTCGTCGGTCGGGAAATCTTCGACGCGGATGATGAGACCCGCGCACAGGCGCCGGAAAGGCTCGGGCAGGCGTGCAAACACCTCGTGCGCCATGGTTTCCATCTCGGTCAGCGTGGGGGCTTTGGCAGAGGTCCACATGAACCGCTGTTTAACCCGTGTTTCACCGTTAAGGCATGGATTTTCGCGGTCCGGGCGGTCTTGCGGTTGACGCGGCCGCGGCAATCGGAGACCGTTCGCCCGGAGCAGGGGTAATCGGGGCGCGGCCATGGACGTCAGGATGACAGCGGGGGGGCTTGTGACAGGAACTGCGATGCTGCTGCTACTGCTGGTGCCGGGAACGTTGCTGTTCATGTACAGCGCCCAGGCGCAAACCATGGTGCAGAGCATGGATCGCGCCGTACCGTCCGACGTGTCGGTCCAGACCCGCAAGCGGCGACCGCGCGTGCGGATCTATCGCGAGGACGAGCGTGGAGTCTATCCAAGCTATAATCCGGGTTCCGATGCGGTGCGCGACTGCACCGCGCATTATGTGCAGGAATTTCGACCGAGCGGGACAGTGATCGTTCCGCGAATGAACTGTTACTGGCGCCACGGCTGACTGTTCAAACGGCTGGCTGTTCGATCCAAGCGCGGGTTTGTCTGTCGGCCGTGAATCACTGGAGCATGATCCGATCAAGTTGAATGGGAACATGCTCCAGAGATTATTGTCTGGCCGCATTTTCTTGCGGCGAACCGGTATCCACTTCGCCGGAAAATGCTCTAGATCACGTTCATGATCCTGGATCGAATCGATCCAGGATCATCGTGATCGGTTCCAATATTTTAAAGCGGGATGCGGGCGGAAAACCGCTGCACACTTTATCCTCATCCCGCTCTAGAATCCGGTAACGCTATCCGCACATACGAGCATATTTGCCGCAGGTACATTCACGTCGCGTTCACTCGCCGGCTCATAGCCTTGCCACCTGCGTCCCGCGTCTTGCTCGCGGGTCGCTGCGGCGATGGAGTCATCTGCTGCCTGACGTCGCGGTTATTGTCCCACCCAAGGAGGTCTACATGCTCTTGAAGAAAATTCTAGGATTTGCCGCTCTCGGCGCGCTTCTGATTGTCGCGGCTCCCGCGCAGCAGGCGCAGGCGGCGACTCCGGTCACCCCGGGCATCGCCGTTGGGCAGGGCGACGCCGGCAAGCTGACGACCAACGTGCAGTGGGGGCACCATCACCATCATCATCACCGCCATTGGCAGCACCAACGCCATTGGCAGCACCATCACCACCGCCATTGGCAGCATCAACGCCATTGGCAGCACCGTCATCACCACCATTGGCGGCACCATCACCACTGGCGCTGAGATCCGAGTTGGGAGCCCAATGGCAAAGCCGGCTCCGTCGTGGTCGGGCAGGCCCGCTGTGCGGGCCTGCTTTTTTGGCGCGACGGAATCGTTTGTCAAAGCATGCGCCATAACGGTAGTACGGCGTCGATCACGGAGGAATCGCCATGAATAGATATCTGGGCGTGAGTCTCGCCGCTGCGGTCGTTGCGTCATGCGGCATGGCATCGGTTAAAAGCGCGAAGGCCGCTCTTCACTTCAGCGTTGTCGCCACGCAGCCGGCGATGCTGACCGAGGTCGGCGCGGCGCGGGACGCCCATCGCCATAGGCCTCATCGCGCGCGCGTCTACGTGCGCGGTCCTTATCAGCCTTACCATGGGCGGCCATCTTATTATGTGCCGCGAGGACCGGCTCCGTTCTTTCCGTTCGGCTTCGGCTACGGGCTCGGTCCGTCCTGGTGACATGAGGGCTGCTGTCGAAACTCCCGCCTCGATCACGACTGCACATTTTCTCTGTAGGCAGAGGCCGAAATACCCGATGCGCCGCTGTCGTCATCTGCGCCAATGCCGGTCAGATCGGTAGCCGTGCTTTCTTCGCCGCATCGTAGATTTCGATACGCAGGATCGGAAAACGCGATTTCAAGTCGGTCGCGGCCAGCTTCGCCTGGGCCAGCGTCTCGAACTGGTTCTTGAAATGCCCATCGACCTGCAGCGTAAAGCCGGCTTCGGGCGGTACGTCGGCGCGCGCGGCGGGGATGCGCGCCGGGCCGGGCAGGGCAGGCTTCGGCGTGGCGATTGCGGGAGCCGGTTTCGGCGGCAAGGTAAGGGCATCGCGCGGCGCGGTCATGACAGGCTTCTCGGCCGCACGCGGCGCGGCCTTGCTGTTACTCTTCACGACTTCCACCGGCCTCGCGACTTTGTCTTTTGCGGACGCCAGCTTTGCAGGCGCTCTTGTGGGCGTCTTTGCCGATGCCTTCGCATTGGCGGATGGGCGTGACGTTTTTGCTGCCTTCGGGGCAGGGGCTTTGGTCTTGGCTGTTTTCATTCGACATCTTGACTGACGGGTTTTCCGGTGACCAACCCGACAGTCGAGGCAGGCCGGATCGCCGTCGCACCCTTGCTGACAGCTTGTTCGATCGGTGATCGAGCGGAAACCGATCGGAAGCCTCGCCTTGCCGGACGAATGTGCACGGATCTTCCGGGCACTGCGAAACCTTCGTTCAGCGGAAAGCGACGCGGCACGCTCGCCTCGATCACACGGCTGTGTTGTGCTTCATTGCGCCGCCGAGCGCAAGACCATCGCGCAAGCAGCGGCGGCAACTCTCGGGTTAGACGGGCCGCTCGTCGTCCGAAGCCGGCCCGACGCCGATTGGAGCGTTGCGAGCGAAGCATGTCCTCGGGCTGGGCCCGAGGATGGATGACCTGCTCGCGTGAAGAAAACGCGTCAGGTCAAAATCTGAGAGCCCTGCTTCTGATTCTGCCGGAAGCGGAAAAAGGCTCAATGCCATTCGCGTATATCGACGAAATGTCCTGCGATCGCGGCCGCCGCCGCCATCGACGGCGACACGAGGTGCGTGCGGCCCTTGAAACCTTGCCGGCCCTCGAAATTGCGATTCGAGGTCGAAGCGCAACGCTCATCCGGCTTCAGCTTGTCGGGATTCATCGCAAGGCACATAGAGCAGCCAGGTTCGCGCCATTCGAAACCGGCCTTGATGAAAATCTTGTCGAGACCTTCCGCCTCCGCCTGTTCCTTCACCAGCCCGGAACCGGGCACGACCATGGCATTGACGTTGCCGTTGACCGTCCGGCCGTCCGCGATCTTCGCGGCGGCGCGCAAGTCCTCGATGCGACCGTTGGTGCAGGAGCCGATGAAGACGCGGTCCAGCCTGATGTCGGTGATTTTCGTGCCGGGGCTCAAGCCCATGTAATGCAGCGCGCGCTCCTTCGACAGCCGCTTGGCCTCGTCCTCGATAGCGGCGGGATCCGGCACCTTGCCGGTCACCGCGATCACGTCCTCGGGACTGGTGCCCCAGGTCACGATCGGCGGCAGCCTGGCGGCGTCGAGCCGAATTTCGTGATCGAAATACGCGCCTTCGTCGCTGCGCAGCGTCTCCCAGTACCGCATGGCGGCATCCCAATCGGCGCCCTTCGGCGCTTTCGGGCGGCCTTTCAGGAACTCATACGCCGTCTCGTCCGGCGCGATGAGGCCGGCGCGCGCGCCGCCCTCGATCGACATGTTGCACACCGTCATGCGGCCTTCCATCGACAGCGCGCGGATCGCTTCGCCGGCATATTCCAGCACGTAGCCGGTGCCGCCCGCGGTGCCGATCTCACCGATGATCGCGAGGATGATGTCCTTGGCGGTAACCCCGTCCGGCAGCTTGCCGTCGACCACGGCGCGCATGTTCTTCGCTTTTTTCTGGATCAGCGTCTGCGTCGCCAGCACGTGCTCGACCTCGGACGTGCCGATGCCGTGCGCCAGCGCCGCGAACGCGCCGTGGGTCGAGGGGTGACTGTCGCCGCAGACGATGGTGGTGCCGGGCAGGGTGAAGCCCTGC
>CAZOOO010000159.1:0-7513 GCA_964581435.1 uncultured Hyphomicrobiales bacterium
ATACCCGCCCGCGCCGCAAGGCGCTCGACTACCTGAAAATATGGAACACCGAGCGGAACGAGTCGCCGATCAAGACCGTTACGCGGGCGCAGTCCGACAAGCTCGCGGCTGCGCTCAAAGGTCACGACCATGTCGTCGTCGATTGGGCGATGCGTTATGGCAATCCGTCGATGCACTCGCGCATCGCGGCGCTGGCGGCGCAGGGCTGCGACAGATTGCTGGTGGTGCCGCTCTATCCGCAATATTCGGCGACGACATCCGCCACCGTGTGCGACGAGGCATTTCGCGTTCTCGGCGAGATGCGCGCGCAGCCGACGCTGCGGGTGACGCCGCCATACTACGACGACCCCGCTTATATCGAGGCGCTGGCGGTTTCGATCGAGGGCCACCTCGCCTCGCTCTCGTTCACGCCCGAGATCATCATGGCGTCGTTCCACGGCATGCCGCAGACCTATGTCGACAAGGGCGATCCGTATCAGGGGCATTGCGTCGCGACCACGGAGGCCCTGCGCAAGCGGATGGGGCTTGATGCGTCGAAACTGATGCTGACCTTCCAGTCACGCTTCGGTTTCGATGAATGGCTGCAACCCTATACCGACAAGACCGTCGAGAAGCTGGCGAAGGACGGCGTGAAGCGTCTCGCGGTCGTCACGCCCGGCTTCTCCGCCGATTGCCTGGAGACGCTGGAGGAAATCGCGCAGGAGAACGCGGAGATCTTTCGTCACAACGGCGGCGAGGAATTCACCGCGATTCCATGCCTGAACGACAGCGATCCCGGCATGGATGTGATCCGGAAGCTGGTGCTGCGCGAGCTTCAGGGCTGGATTTAAGCGCGCATGGTTTTCGTCATTCCCCGCGCAAAGCTTCGTGTTTGTCGCCGGGGCGGTGCCAACGGGTCCGCGCAGAGCGCGGCCCGATGACAGATTCCGCGCCTAGAGCGGGATGAGGAAAAGTGTGCAGCGGTTTTCCGCCCGCATCCCGCGTCTCAAAATATTGGAATCGATCACGTTCATGATCCTGGATCGATTCGATCCAGGATCATCGTGATCTAGCCCGGAATCCGGCATTCACGGATTTTCTTCGTATTACTGGATTCCCGACAGCCGCTGACGCGGCTTCGGGAATGACGGAGAAGGTGTTCGACCTGCCGCCTCTCCCTTTCCGGCATTCGAACCTTACATCTTCGGGTGGCGACTAACCGGGAGTTTACAGCTCTGTATTATACGGGTGACGGCGAGCGCATTGCGTTCCGGAAGGGACGGCGCCTCGCCGGGGAGAACTTTATGACCGGGTTCGATATTTTTGCGATTGCTTTTGTAGCGCTCGTGATCCTGACACTGTTGGCCGGCGTCAAGACCGTGCCGCAGGGTTACGACTGGACCATCGAGCGGTTCGGCAAGTACACGCGGACGCTCGATCCCGGCCTCAATCTCATTGTTCCGTATATCGATCGGGTCGGGCGCAAGATCAACATGATGGAGCAGGTGATCGATATCCCCAAGCAGGAGGTCATCACCAAGGACAATGCCACCGTTACGGTGGACGGCGTTACGTTCTACCAGGTGTTCGATGCCGCCAAGGCGAGCTACGAGGTTGCTAACCTCAACCAGGCTATCGTGACGCTGACCATGACCAATATCCGCTCGGTGATGGGCTCAATGGACCTCGACCAGGTGCTGTCGCACCGTGACGAGATCAACGAGCGGCTGCTTCGCGTCGTGGACGCCGCGGTGTCGCCGTGGGGCCTCAAGGTCAACCGCATCGAGATCAAGGACATCGTGCCGCCTGCCGACCTCGTGCAGGCGATGGGCCGCCAGATGAAGGCCGAGCGTGAAAAACGCGCCGACATCCTTCAGGCTGAAGGCCAGCGCCAGTCGGCGATCCTCAAGGCCGAGGGCCAGAAACAGTCGCAGATTCTCGAAGCCGAAGGCCGAAAGGAAGCCGCCTTCCGCGATGCCGAGGCGCGCGAACGGTCGGCGGAAGCCGAGGCCAAGGCGACGCGCATGGTGAGCGAGGCGATCGCGAAGGGCGACGTGGCGTCGCTCAACTACTTCATCGCTGACAAATACATCAAGGCGTTCGGTCAGCTTGCAAACTCGCCGAACCAGAAGGTTGTGATGCTGCCGATGGAAGCCACCAGCATGCTGGCGTCGCTGGCAGGCATCGGCGAGATCGCCAAAGCGACCTTCGGCGAGAACGCGGCGTCCGCTGCCCCCGCGCGGCGGGGAGCGGTGCCGAATGCCGGCGCGCAGCCGGCGCCAGTGCCGCCGCAGGGATAGGATCGCCGGGCGAGGGAGAGTTTTATGGCCGACCTGTTCGCGTCGCTGGGAACCTGGAACTGGCTGATCCTTGGCCTCGTTCTGGTGGGTCTTGAAGTGCTGACGCCGGGCGTGTTCCTGTTATGGCTCGGACTGGCCGCGCTTCTGGTCGGCGCGCTGTCGTTCCTGGTTGATCCGACATGGCAGACGCAGCTCTTGATGTTTGCCGTGTTCGCCGCCGCCGCGGTGCCGCTATGGCGTCGGATGGCGCGCTCGAAGCCGAGTGCCGCCAGCCCGTTCCTCAACCGGCGCACCGCCGCGCTGGTCGGCCGCGTGTTCACGCTGGAGAAGCCGATCGTGGACGGCATGGGCACGGTGCGGATCGACGATACGATCTGGCGGGTGGCGGGACCGGATGCGCCGGCCGGCAGCCGGGTGAAGGTTGTGAAGGCGGACGGCGCGAGCCTCACCGTGGCCGCGGCGCCGTAGCAGGCTTGAACGCCGATCAGGCTACGCCCGCGCGCAGCAGGTCGTGCAGATGCACGATGCCGACCGGCTTTTTCCCCTCGGTCACGATCAGCGCCGTGATCTTCGACGAGTTGAGGATCTCGAGCGCCTCGCCCGCCAGGAGGTCGCGTCCGATCGTCTTCGGATGGGGCGTCATGACGTCGTCGACGCGGGCCGTCATCAGGTCGGGCCTCATGTGACGGCGCAGGTCGCCGTCGGTGACGATCCCGGCCAGGTGTCCCTGGCCGTCAATGACGCCGACGCAACCGAACCCCTTTGACGTCATCTCGACCAGCGCCTCCGACATCTTTGTGCCGAGCGGCTTCAGCGGGACGGCATCGCCGCTGTGCATGAGGTCGCGGGTGTATTTCAACAGCGCGCCGAGCTTGCCTCCAGGGTGCAGAACGCTGAAGTCGACCGAGGTGAAGCCGCGGCCCTCCAGCAACGCGATCGCGAGCCCATCGCCGAGCGCGAGCTGCATCAGCGAGGATGTCGTCGGCGCGAGATTGTGCGGGCAGGCTTCGCGCGCCTTGGGTTGCACCAGCGCGACATCGGCGGCCTTGCCCAGCGTGGAGTCGCGCTCCGCGGTCATGGCGATCAGGGGGATGCGAAAGCGTTTGGCGTAGGTGATGAGATTCTTCATCTCCGGCTGCTCGCCCGACCAGGACAGTGCCATGATGACATCATCGGCGGTGATCATGCCGAGATCGCCATGACTGGCTTCCGCGGCGTGGACGAAGAAGGAGGGTGTCCCGGTCGAGGCGAAAGTCGCGGCGATCTTGCGGCCGATGTGGCCTGACTTGCCGAGGCCGGTGACGATCAGCCGCCCCTTGGCGTTGCGGATCAGGTCCGTCGCGGCAGCGAATGCGGGACCGAGATCGGATTTGAGCGCCGCGGCAAGCGCCGACACGCCGCCAGCCTCCGCCTCGAAGGTCCGCGACGCGGATTCGATCGCGGCGTTCGCCTGATCAGTCATGGCGGATGTCGCCGTGCGTGATTCGAATGAGGTCATGCTGGTTCCACGCTATAGCGTTTTCGAGCGAAGCATGTCCTCGGGCCTGCCCCGAGGATGGAGTCCGGTTCGCATGAAGAAAACGCGTCAAATCAAGATCCGAGAGCCTCGCTTCTGATTCCATCAGAAGCGGAAGGGCTCTGGGCACGAAGCAATGGTCTGTCCGAGCGTAGTGCTTAGCACGCCTGCTTGTGCGATGCGATGCAGCTTCGCGTCCTCAACGGCCCGTTAACCATAATTGTTTTAACTCCATTAACGATAGTGCGCCCGCTTCGGGCGAGCTTTTCAAGTTTATGTTTTATTTGGAGTTTTCGGGATCGTGTGGTCCGGTCCAGCGACAGGCTTTTGCCGGAGCGCACCGATCTGGCGCGCGGTTTTGGCGTGCCTCGCGCTCACCGTTCCGGGATGCGCGGCCGCCGAGGCCCAGACGTTTGCCGGCGATCTCGTCACTCCGCTTCGGGGCGGGCTCTTTCAGCAGCAGGAATCTTCCTTGCGCCGGACCGGTGATGCCGGCGGCGATGTGGCGTCGGCATCCTCAACGATGGCTCCCTCCCGCATCGGCGGGATTCCCACCTACGATATCCCGGCCGCGACGGGGGCGGGCGACACGGGTTATGATTCGCTCAATCGCCGGCGCAAGAAGCTGAAACCTTATCCCGGCGCACCGAAACCGAAGCTGCCGCCGGGGCCGGGCAACTTCGTCGCCGTTCCGCCGCCGCCGCCGTTGTCGGTCCCGCCGTCATCGACCGCCAATACGGCTCCGGTCGCTCCGGCGATGGCCGGGAGGGTCGAGGGGCAGCCCGTACGCCGCCGCCTGAAGCGCGATGACGATCCGTTCGGCGCCGCGGGCAATTACGTCGGCAGCTTTTTCGTTAAGTCGGCGGTCGAGTTGTGGGGCGGCTACAACACCAATCCCGGTCGCTTCAACACGCCGAAAGGCTCGGCGTTCTATGTGGTGGCGCCGGAATTCACGGCTGCGTCGGATTGGCAGCGACACTCCCTCCTCGTCGATTTGCGCGGAGCGTTCACCGGATTCAGCAGAACTTTTCCGCCGGGGGTCGATAATCAGTCGGTCGTGTCGGTGCCGACGAATGTGGACCGGCCTGATTTCGCCGGCAGGGCCGTCGGACGTCTCGACGTCAGCCGCGATACCCGCATGAATTCCGAACTGCGGTTGCGGATCGGCACCGACAATCCCGGCAGTCCCAATGTTCAGGCGGGGCTGGCAAGGTATCCGATCTTTGCGATGACCGGGGGAACCGTTGGCGTCGAACACGACGTCAACCGGCTGCAGGTCTCGCTGAACGGATTCGCGGACCGCACCGTGTATCAGAACTCGCGATTGACGGACGGCACCTCGGCGACCAATGCGGACCGCAACTTCAACCAATACGGCGCCGTGGCGCGCGCCAGCTATGATCTGCTGCCCGGTTTCAAGCCCTTCGGCGAAGTCGAGGCGGACGCGCGCGCCCGCGACACCCGGGTCGATCGCTTCGGCTTCCTTCGCGACTCCCATGGCGGCTACGCGAAGGTCGGCACCAGCTTTGAACTGACACGCTTGCTGATCGGCGAAGCCTCCATCGGCTATACCGCCCGCAACTATGCGGACCCGCGTCTCGACCAGTTGACCGGCCTGCTCACCAGCGGGTCGCTGGTTTGGTCCGCGACGCCGCTGACCACGGCGAGGTTCACCTCCGTGACTTTTGTCGATGAATCCTTCGTGCCGGGTGTCTCCGGCGTCCTGACGCGCTCCCACACGATCGAGATCGATCACGATTTCCGCCGCTGGCTGACAGGGATCGGCAGGTTCACCTATGCGACCCAGGAGTATCGGGGTTCGGACCGCTCCGACCAGATCTACTCGATCTCCGGCGATCTCGTTTACAGGCTGAACCGCGAATTCCAGATCAAGGCCCAGGTGCGCCACGACGTGCTGAGCACGAACATTCCCGGCGCAAGTTCGGCGGCGACCGTGGTGATGCTCGGCGTCCGGCTGCAACGCTGAAAATTTTCTGGTCGAATTGAGCAACCCCGCCTATTTGATCGCCTCGCAAAACGTCAAATGATCGGGGCGGCGCAGGCTGGCGGTGGGTGTCGACACCAGGCTCCACCAAGCATCCAGCGATTCGTGGTCACAATGCAGTTTGACGGTCATGCCGCCGGCGAATTTGATCCAGTCATCAAAATGATGGCTCGGTACCGCGACCACGACCGGAATATCGTCGCAGAGCGCGCGCCCGATCAGATGGGCAAGGCCCTTGCCCTCGCGCTCCTGTCGGCCGAAACGGTTGACGATCAGGATGTCCGCGCCTTCATCGAGGGTCCTTGCAATCCGTTCACCGGCGCTTGTCAACTGTCCGACGTCGAGCCGGCATCCCGCCGAATAGCGGTCGGGATCCTGGTGGAGCCGAAGCTGCTCGCCGGCCGGCATCAGCATTGCCGACAGGTCGGCATCGATGCGGTGGCGGCCAAGCTGAACGATACCCACGGCGCGGCGGCCGTTCGCGTTCAGATCGGAAGCAAATTCATGGAGGAGATCGTCGGGATTCTCTCCTTCCGTATAGACCAAGGCGGCAAGGTCGCATTGGGCGTCGAACATGGTCCGCCTCCTTTCAACATCGCGGGTAGCGCTCGCCACGATCCGCCGGCCGGTCCGGGAGGCCTGCAACCGCGCATTCGGCTTCCTTTCCCGCCACCGGTCTTTGGTCGATATATGTAAATATATATCACGAGTGAAAAACTTAAGCTATGGGGGAGCGCCCCCCGGAGTCGGGATAAGGAAGGGCATGAGCGCCAAGGTGCGTCCGGCGGCGACGCCGTCGGCCACCCGGTATCATGGCGCTCCGGATCAGCGAGCCTTGACGTTCCTGTCTCGCTCGGTGCTTTTTTTCGGGTGCCGGATGTCGTTTCGCAGCGCCTCGAGTTCCTTGTGGACCGCGCTGGCCGCATCGCGCTCTATCTTGCGATAGCGGGCGACCAGGGAGATCCCGAACGGGGTCAGGACCGCGCCGCCGCCGTTCTTGCCGCCGGTCTGCCGCGCAACCGCCGCCTGCCGGCAGATGCGGTTTATTTCATCGACGAGATCCCACGCGCGCTTGTAGGACATGTCCATGGCTCGTCCGGCGGCCGAGATCGAGCCGCAGGTCTGTATGCTCTCGAGCAGTTCAATCTTGCCCGGTCCGATGCGGCCCTTGGGGTCGAGATCGATTCGCAAACTCAGTGACGGTAGTGATCTGTTGGATGAAGCCTGCATTTCACGCTCGGTATTCACGATCGGAGGCATCTGGAAGCCGAGACTATACATCATTCGGCGGTGAACGTCAGCTTTCCAATGATGTTATCCGCCGCCGTGACGCTCCGGAGCGTTCGCTGTCGGTTAGGCCGCGCACCAGCGCTTCGATGCGGTCGATGTCGCGCACGTGCAGATCCCGCTTCGCGTTCGGAAGCTCGATTCCCTCCTTGCGGAAGCGCTTGAGAATCGCGAGTCTGACCTCGTTGGCGGCTCCGGCATCGATGCCGATGTGCGCGACGTGGAAGAAGACCGTGAACTCCAGTGCGTCGGGGCCGAAATTATTGAGAACTGCAAACGGTTCAGGTGACTTCAGGGCGCGCGGGGGGCGCGCGACGATGTCGAGCAGGATTGCGAGCACCTTGTCCGGGTCGGCATCGCAGGAGGTGCCCACCGCCACGGACAGACGGGCCGAATAGCTGCCATGCATCCAGTTGACCACCTGAC
>CAZOOO010000160.1:0-7492 GCA_964581435.1 uncultured Hyphomicrobiales bacterium
CCGTGATCTTGAAGCGCTTTTTCGCGCCCGATTTGGTCTTCAGCTTGGGCATTTGGCTCTCCTGTCGCCACGGCAAAACACGCTCCGGAGAGCGGTCTGGTGGCTGAAATTGCTCGCTATTGAGCATGATCTTGTCCGAAAACCGGTTTCCACTTTTCGGGATCATGCTTTAGAGCGCTGAAAGTGCCCGGCTATTTCTGACAGAAATACCCGGCACGGTCGTCGCCACGGCAGCCCTTGAATCAGCCGGGCGGCGAAGATCGGGCTTATGACAGAGGATGGCCGGATTGGCAACGGGAAAGGGGCGCGAAAGCCGTGTTCCGGGCTCGACATGCGAGTCTGGTCATGCCCGGGCCAAAGCGCGAAGCGCGTCTTTCCGCAAATGGCGCGGGCATCCCCCGATTTCGAGAAAGACGGATTGCCGGATCAAGTCCGGCAATGACGTGCGATATTCGAGGATCAACGCGGAGCCAGCACCATGACGACCTGGCGGCCCTCGAACTTGGCGTCCTGCTCGACCTTGGCGAAGGCGGCGACGTCGGCCTTCACCTTGTCGAGCAGCTTGGTGCCGATCTCCTGGTGGGCCATCTCGCGGCCGCGATAGCGCAAGGTGATCTTGACCTTGTCGCCCTCCTCGAAGAACCGCTGCATCGCCTTCATCTTCACGTCGTAGTCGTGATCGTCGATCATCGGGCGAAGCTTGATCTCCTTGATCTCGACGATCTTCTGGCGTTTACGGGCTTCCGCGGCTTTCTTCTGGGCCTGAAACTTGTATCGCCCGTAGTCCATGATCTTGCAGACGGGCGGGCTGCTGTTCGGCGCGATTTCCACGAGGTCCATGCCGGCTTCCATGGCCATCTTGATCGCGGCGATCGTTTCCACAGTACCCTTGTTGGTACCGTCCTGGTCGATCAGTTGAACCTGAGCATTGCGGATTTCATCGTTGGTGCGCGGTCCGTCTTTTGCGACGGGCATTGGCGCTCTGTTGGGACGGCGAATGGGTGGTTCTCCAGTGTTGTGAAAGAAGCACCTATTTTGGAGGAATAAGCGGCTGCGGGCAAGCGGCGGGATTCAACGCGGGGCAAAACCATCGAACGCGAGGTATTTTGGCCACGCCGGCCAGCCTCGGTCAGGACCCAAGGGCGGGATGAGGAAAAGTGTGCAGCGGTTTTCCGCCCGCATCCCGCGTCTCAAAATATTGGAATCGATCACGTTGTTGTTTTGACGCGTTTTCTTCATGCGAACCGGTATCCACTGCGCTTGAAGACGCTATAGAGGCCGTCGCTTGTTCGGTGACAAGGCCGGCATTCGTACCGGGAACGCGGGACGGCAGGATACACGCGAACGGATGGACGCCATGGCGAGCGAGACGGCAGCGCAATTCATCGAGGTCGGAGACGGCGACGCCGTGCGCCGGATCGCCGTGCGGGCGCGGCGCGGGGACTCTCCGGGCCTGTTCTGGCTCGGCGGCTTCAGGTCCGACATGGCCGGCACCAAGGCGCTCGCGCTCGATGCGTGGGCCGCCGACCGTCACCGGGCCTGCGTGAGGTTCGACTATTCCGGCCACGGGGAAAGCGGCGGCGCGTTCACCGACGGCACCATCAGCCGCTGGCTCGAGGAAAGCCTCGCGGTGTTCGACTCCTTTTGCGAGGGGCCGCAGGTGGTGATCGGCTCGTCGATGGGCGGCTGGATCGCGCTGTTGCTTGCGCGCGCGGTGGCGCGACGGGCGTCCTCCCGCGCCGCGCTTTCCGGCCTCGTGCTGATCGCGCCGGCGCCCGATTTCACCGAGGAGCTGATGTGGAAGATCTTTCCGCCGGAGGCCAGGCACGCCATCGAAACCCATGGCGTCTGGCTGCGGCCCTCCGATTACGGCGATCCCTATCCGATCACGCGCAAGCTGATCGAGGACGGACGCAACCATCTGCTGCTCGATCGCGGCATCTCGACCGGCTGTCCGGTGCGCATCCTCCAGGGCGCGCAGGATGCGGACGTGCCCTGGCGTCACGCCTTGACCCTGACCGAACGGTTGCCGGGCGACGATGTGGTGCTGACCATGATCCGGGACGGCGACCACCGGCTGTCGCGTCCCCAGGACATCGCACGCATTCTGGCGGCGGTGGGTGAGTTTTAGAGCGGATTTGGTTTAGGTGGTATCAACCTTCGTCATGCCGGGCTTTGAAAGTCGACGGATTCAAGGTTCGCGCTTATGCGCGCCACTTCATCTGCGCTTCACGATGAGCTTGGCCGATCCGTCATTGTTGCGATAGAACGCGTCGTAAATTCCGGGAATGCCGAACACGGCGTCGTTGACAAAGACGAGCAGCTCGCCGCTGCGCGTCGGCCGGATCACCGCCTCGATGGTGCCGTCTTCCGGATCGGGATCGAGAAAGACCTCCTCGCCGCCGACCGCGCCGTAGCGCAGCACCAGGCGGAACCACGGCCGCGTCAGCTCGCGGCGCAGGGGAACACCGAGCACCAGCGCAAGCTGCTGATGCCAGTTCGGCGCATCGGTCGAGTAGAATCCGCCGAGCGGGGATGCAATGCCGCCGTCCCGGAACGGCTCGGCGGTTTCTACCTTGACCAGATAGCGCGCGCCGTTGCCTTCGACGAAAATGCCGGTGCTGTTGCACAGGCCGGATGTGGCGAAGGCCACGCTGGCCTGCTCGCCGCGAGCCAGCCCTTCCGCGCCGGGGTTCTCCCGACAGGTGAAGCCGGCAATATCCTGGGCGTTGTAAAGAAGGTGGCTCGTCAGCGTGGCGCCGAGATAGACAAACAGCAGCGCGAAGAATGCCGGCGCCCCGCGCCGCTTCAGCCAGTCGTGAAAAGCGATGTAGATGCGGCTGGTACGCAGCCGATAAATCCAGTTCGTCGGGCGCGTGACGGGCGCGGACGGGGCGCGCCGCCAGATCGCGCCCATCGTATCGGAAATGCCGGCCGCGAGCCGTGCGCTCCACGCGGTCAGCACGATCACGGCGACGAACAGGAGCGAAAACTGCACGGGGCTGCGGGCGTAGCCGTCGATCCAGGTCTGCGCGAATCCGGGCAGGAAGCCGCCGACCAGGCGAATGATGTCCGAGATCCAGCGGACCGGGCTGAGATACTCGTCCTTGGCCGGCAGCTTGCGCAACAGCGGGTAGAGCGCGAGCCAGAGCGAAACGCCGATCGTGAGGAAATAGACGATGCGGCGCTTCCACACCTCGTTCCAGACATGCTCCTGCGCCTCGGCGCGCGTCGCCGCCTCGTCCGAGGTCTCAAGCCCGAACGCATCGGGCGTGACGATCCGTCCGTCGTAAGTCGCGACATCGTAGACCGCGGGCAAGCCCGCGGGCGCATAGGCATGGGCGCGGCTGGCGATGCGGCACAAGGCGCTCTCGTGAATCTTCGGCCGCGCCACCGACACCGTGTCGTTCTTCGCGTAAGTATAGTTGCAGAGAAGCGCCAGCTTGCGCGGCCCGTAACGATAGTAGCCGCCGAGACCCTTGCGCGGATCGTAGAGCCGGCCGTCCTTGTCGCAGTTCGCGACGGCACGCTTGAAGGTGTCGGGATCGGCCGGCGGCGTGGACTGATCCGACTTGAAGCGCAAGCCGCAGGCTTCCGCCTCCCGCAGCATCCAGACCAGCGGGATATAGGCCAGCGAATCGTCCGGATAGCCGCCGCCGACGTTGGAGTGAACGCCGGGAAACCAGACCTGGCTCACCTGCTCGTCGGCGAGATAGCGCTCGCCGTCCTTCCGCGGCGAGGCGGACCGTGCGCCGCACTCATCCCACATTTCGGGATGGAACGTGGTCCGCTCCTCGTCGATCGACAGCGCCTGGCAGGCCCGCGTCACCCGCGTCAGATCGAGCCGGTGGTCGGGAAATTGCAGCGGCCAGATGAAGCGGCTGACCCCTCGCGTCATCTCGTCGATCGGCAGGCCGTAGGCGGCGACGGTATCCCACACGCCGATGAAGCGGATGCGCCGGATCACGCGATTGTCCGCCTTGTCGTAATCGTCGCGCCATACCAGATCGCGCACGGCTCGGAACAGATGCTCGATGCGCCAGACGGTATGATAGCGTTCGCGGCGATAGGCGCGATAGGCGGCGCGCGCCTTGCGGTCCAGTTCCTTCTCGGTGGCGGCGGCGATCAGTCCCTGATTGAGGATCAGCCCCATCACCACGCGAATGGTGAAGGCGCCCCGGCTGAAGCCGAAACCGAATATCTCGTCGCTGTCGTGACGCCAGTTGCGGGAGGCGAACTTGTAGATATCGATAACGTTGCGCTTCAGCCCGAAACCGAAAGCGCCGCCGAGCATCGCCAGCGGCTTGAACGACGACGTACCGACGCCGTCGTCGTAGAACGCCACCTGATCCGACCCCGAAAGATCGAGCGCCTCGAAGGTGCGCCAGACATTGGTGCGCCAGACCTTCGCCGCGGAATTTCCGGTGCCGTCGGACAGCAGAACGATTTTCCGGCCCATGCCCGCTCCTCGCAACGATGTCGCGCGACGTTAATTCACCTTTTGCTGAAAGCCAAACGACGCCCGAAACGGGCGTCGTTCTCGTCGCATCCACTTAACCCGACCGTGACAAAGCTTGCGAGTTATTAAATGCCTTCCCGCTTTGATCGGCCTTGATCCTGTCCGAGGCACCGATCTCCCCTTTTTACACCGGTGCCCGTCCCTTTCGGATCATTCCTGTGACAGTCCCGACGGGTTCGAGGTCATCGCCAAACCATCGACCACCAAACCCGTCGTTTCCTTGACCGGCCGATCCTCTACAGGAAGTTGGCGACAGCTCTCGTCGAGGACGCCACCGCGGAGCTAAATCCCTCGCGAAGGTTCGCCAGGAACTGGGAGAGAGGCGACGGACCAGCCTTGACGGTCTTGCGACGGCTTTCCAGCCGGTTCATGCTCAAGCTCTGTTCCTCAGCCTGCTCAACCATCGACACGGGCGCTTCCTGGACGGAGGCACTCATCTCTTCGCTGGCGGCGGCGGCCGGTTCAATCATCGTCACATATTCGACAATCTTGATCGTCTTGCCCTTGAGGTCGAGGATCGGAATGTACGAGGCCTGGATCCAGACTTCCTTGCCGCCCTTGCCGATACGCTTGTATTCGGCCGATTGAGCCTCGCCGCGATTGAGCTTGGCCCAGAATTCGCGATAGGCGGCGCCTGCGCGCTCCGAGGCCTCCACGAAGATGCCGGCATGCTTGCCGCGAACTTCGCCGAGGGTATAACCCATCGCCTTCAGGAACTTATCGTTGGCGGCGATGATCGTCCCGTCCGGCTTGAACGAAGCCACCGCCTGGGCGCGTTCGATGGCGGCAAGCTGATCCGCGTTTTCCAGGGCCTCGAGCTTCCTGGCGGTGATATCGGTCGCGACTTCGATAACCTTGGCGGGCTTCCCCTTCGCATCCAGCACCGGGTTATACGACGCCTGCAACCAGACTTCCCTGCCGTCCTTGCCGATACGCCTGTACTCGGCCGATTGAGCCTCGCCGCGATTGAGCCTGGCCCAGAAGTCGCGGTATGCGGCGCCGGATCGCTCGCCGGCCTCCACGAACATGCTGTGGTGCCTGCCCTGGACCTCGTTGAGGAGAGCGTAGCCGAACGCTTTCAGGAAATTGTCGTTCGCGGTCAGGATCTTTCCATCCATGCCGAGTTCGACGACCGCCTGCGACTTTCCGATGGCCGTGATCTGGCCTTCCAGATCGGCCGCCTTCACTTTCTGCTTGGTGACATCAGTCGCGAATGCAACGACCTTGAAAGGCTTGCCGCTCTCGTCCGCTATCGGGTTAAAGGTCGCCAGAAGCCAGACTTCGTTCCCGGCTTTCCCAATGCGCTTGTACTCGGCGGATTGAGGCTCGCCGCGATTGAGCCCGGCCCAGAAGTCGCGATAGGCGTCGCCTGCCCGCTCCGACGACTCCACAAATACCCGGTCATGCTTGCCCTGCATTTCACCGAGAGTGTAGCCCATCGCATTGAGGAAGTTCTTGTTCGCGGTGATGATCGTGCCGTCGAGGTTGAATTCGACCACCGCCTGCGCGCGCTCGATAGCGGAAACCTGACCCGCGTTTTCCAGATCCTTGATCTTTTTCGCGGTGATATCGGCCGCGAGCGCGATAATTTTTGTCGGTTTCCCCCTCGAGTCGAGCACCGGAATATAGGACGCCTGAACCCAGACCTCGTCGCCGCGCCTGTCGATACGTTTATAGTCGGCCGATTGCGTCTCACCCTTGTTCAGCCTGGCCCAGAAGTCGCGGTATCCGGCACCGGAGCGCTCGTCCGCCTCGACGAACATGCCATGGTGCTTGCCGCGAACATCCGCCAGCGTGTAGCCGAATATGTTGAGAAAGTTCTCGTTGGCGGTGATAACCGTTCCATCAAGACCGAGTTCGATGACGGCCTGAGATTTTCTGATCGCTGCGGCTTTCGCGGCATCTTCCTTTGCGATCGACCACTTTTTGAAGAAAAACATTGATCCTCCCCAGGAGTTAGATCCAAGAACACCAAAAGCCACGACTCGCGGGCGAAAGCTTGGTATATTGATCATGAATGGAATCGGTTAAAACGAGGTTAATTTTTCAGTAAGCGCCGGAAACGCTGAGAGGTATCCTCGGCGTCTCGGTCCCGGAGAAGCTCGGCAGCTGCCCGACTCTGACTTTTTCGTAGCCTTTTCAGTTGGTTACGTCGCGCGACGAGGCCGATCACGAAGCAGCCGGCGGAGAGTCTCCGCCTTTGTTGCGTTGCGATGGCAACGACTCCGCTTCGTTAACAACCACCTCGTTCCTTCAAGACGCACAGCGTCATGGCCGCCGCCCGCGGCGGTATCGATATGCGTCAAACTGTGGTGGTCAAATCCGGGGTCCGGCGGTCGGGAAGGCAGTAAAGGCGCCCCGGCCAGCAACCGCCCCGTCAGCTTCTTGCGCTTTCGCTCGAAAACACCATTAGATCACGATGATCCTGGATCGAATCGATCCAGGATCATGAACGTGATCGATTCCAATATTTTAGAGCGGGATGCGGGCGGAAAACCGCTGCACACTTTTCCTCATCCCGCTCTAGGATCTCGAAGACTTCGAGCCGGGGCAAGGCACGCCGCAGACCATCGACAATCCGTTCGCCACGGATCGCCGCCCCACGGATCATCGCCTAGGGCCTGGTTAAGTTCCGCCACCCGTGTTTCGGGAGGCATCTGGAGCGGGCGAAGGGATTCGAACCCTCGACCCCGACCTTGGCAAGGTCGTGCTCTACCCCTGAGCTACACCCGCATCCGAAAACAGGCGACCGAAACCGGCCGCCGAGGGGCAGAGCTATGCCAAATGCGGCGCGCGAATGCAACAGCCAGTGTGGTGGTTCAGAAATTCGCTTCATTGCCCCACCTAGTGGAGTGGATTTGACATTCGCTACCCAGTTTGCATCGAATGCGAGAAGCGAATGTCAAATCCAAAACGCCACTAAGGCGCGTGGGGATTCACAATGAGTGTGAAGTGTGATTCACACTTTGGATG
>CAZOOO010000161.1:0-7449 GCA_964581435.1 uncultured Hyphomicrobiales bacterium
CCGCATCCCGCGTCTCAAAATATTGGAATCGATCACGTTCATGATCCTGGATCGGTTCGATCCAGGATCATCGTGATCTAAGGTGCTCGAAAGCTGCGCAGAACAGCCCGCAGGCCGCCGCTTACAGCGAGTAGTACATATCGAATTCGACCGGATGCGGGGTCATCTCGAAGCGCTCCACCTCGGTCATCTTCAGTTCGATGAAGGCGTTGATGAAGTCGTCGTCGAACACGCCGCCGGCCTTGAGGAAGGCGCGATCCTTATCGAGGTTTTCCAGCGCCTCGCGCAATGAGCCGCAGACCGTCGGAATCTGCTTCAGTTCTTCCTTCGGCAGGTCGTAGAGATCCTTGTCCATGGCGGGGCCGGGATCGATCTTGTTCTTGATGCCGTCCAGGCCCGCCATCAGCATTGCCGCGAAGGCGAGATACGGATTGGCCATCGGGTCGGGGAAGCGGACCTCGACGCGCTTGGCCTTCGGCGAGGTGGTGTAGGGGATGCGGCAGGAGGCGGAGCGGTTGCGCGCCGAATAGGCGAGCAGCACCGGCGCCTCGTATCCAGGGACCAGCCGCTTGTAGGAGTTGGTGGACGGGTTGGTGAAGGCGTTGATCGCCTTGGCGTGCTTGATGATGCCGCCGATGTAGTGCAGGCAGGTCTCCGAGAGGTCGGCATATTTGTTGCCGGCGAAGACCGGCTTGCCGTCCTTCCAGATCGACTGGTGGCAGTGCATGCCCGAGCCGTTGTCGCCGTAGACCGGCTTCGGCATGAAGGTGGCGGTCTTGCCGTAGATGTGCGCGACCTGGTGAATGCAGTATTTGTATACCTGCATCTGATCGGCCATGTAGGTCAGCGTATCGAACTTCATGCCGAGTTCGTGCTGGGCGGACGCTACCTCGTGATGGTGCTTCTCGACCTTCACGCCCATGCGGGCCATGGCGCCGAGCATCTCCGAGCGCATGTCCTGGATCGAGTCCTGCGGTGGAACCGGGAAGTAGCCGCCCTTGGTGCGGATGCGATGACCGAGATTGCCGCCCTCATATTCGGTATCGGAATTGGTCGGCAACTCGGAGGAATCGAGCTTGAAGCCGGTATTGTAGGGCGTGGTCTGAAAGCGCACGTCGTCGAACACGAAGAATTCGGCTTCCGGGCCGACATAGACCGCATCGCCGATGCCCATCGACTTCACCATCGCTTCGGCCTTTTTGGCGATTCCGCGGGGGTCGCGGTTATAGGGCTCGCCCGTGGAAGGCTCCAGGATGTCGCAGGTGAGCACCATGGTGGTCTCCGCGAAGAACGGATCGATCGACGCCGTCGCCGGATCGGGCATCAGCGTCATGTCGGACTCGTTGATCGCCTTCCAGCCGGCAATCGACGAGCCATCGAACATCGTGCCCTCGGCGAAAAACTCTTCGTCGATCATGCCCACGTCGAAGGTGACGTGCTGCCACTTGCCGCGCGGATCGGTGAAACGCAGATCGACGTATTTTACGTCGTTGTCCTTGATTGATTTCAGGACGTCACTGGCGGTCTTCATAAATACCCCTTGGTCTCTGCTGGTCTTCGTAATCGCCGGCGCGAAACGGCCGTCGGTATGGCTCGATGTGTGGATGTCGTCCTTCAAAGGCTCTAGATTGCGTCGAGGCCGGATTCTCCCGTTCTGATCCGAATAGCCTCTTCGATATTGGATACGAAGATCTTGCCGTCGCCGATGCGGCCCGTCTGGGCGGCGCGCCTGATGGCTTCGATGGCTTTTTCGACCAGATCATCGCCGATCACAATCTCGATTTTGACCTTGGGCAGGAAGTCCACCACGTATTCCGCGCCGCGATAGAGTTCGGCGTGTCCTTTCTGCCGGCCGAAGCCTTTTGCTTCGATCACGGTGATGCCTTGCAATCCGATCTCCTGAAGTGCTTCCTTTACTTCGTCAAGCTTGAACGGCTTGATGATGGCTTCGATCTTTTTCATTGAACGTCTCCTGGCGCTTTCAATGTCCAGCCAGGGGCTGATGCGCGCTCACACTGCCGCCTGCAGCAGCGGTCATGCACTGGATTTCGGACGAACACAAAGTCGCGGGACACGCTTCATTGCCTGCCAGTGGACACACTGGTCGAATTTTCTTTCCCAAAGCAGGGTTCGTGCCAACACGTAAATCTACAAGAATATCCATGCTATCATACGATCAAGAGGATCCTGGCAGGCTTGGGGGTCGGGTGTCCGGGCACTCGTTCGACTATAAAACAGGCAATCGGCTTAATTTTTGTGCAGCGGTGAGATTGCGAGACGGGCAGCTTGCCCGATCGGGTTCAAGGCCATGGAGATTCTGACGACCGGCGAAATGGAGCAGGCCGACCGGCTCGCGATCGCGGGAGGCGTGTCGGGCTTCGCCTTGATGCTGCGTGCCGGGCAGGCGGTCGCGAACGCGGCCACCGACCTTGCGGAGAAAGGACCGATCCTGGTTGTCGCCGAATGCGGCAACAACGGCGGCGACGGGTTCGTTGCGGCGACGGAACTGGCGGCGCGCGGCTACGAGGTTGCGGTCATCCTGCTGGGCGAGCGAGAAAGTCTCAAGGGCGACGCCGCGCTCGCGGCCAAAGGCTGGAAAGGTTCTGTGCTGCCTTGCGACCTCTCCGCGCTCGGTTCGCCCACGCTGATCATCGACGCGCTGTTTGGCGCGGGCCTCAACCGGCCGGTCAAGGGCGACGCTCTCGCGACGATCGAAGCCATCATGGCCAACGGTGCGCCGGTGCTCAGCATCGATCTGCCGAGCGGCATCAACGGCACCACAGGCGCGGTCATGGGCGCTGCGATCCGTGCGACCGAGACGGTCACGTTCTTTCGCAAGAAACCCGCGCATCTGCTGCTGCCGGGCCGGATTCATTGCGGCCGGGTTCGCGTGGCCGATATCGGCATCGCCGATACGGTGCTGGACGAGATTCGGCCTGTAACCTTCGAGAATACCCCGGATTATTGGCACGGTGCGTTTCCCGCGCCACATATCGACGGACACAAATACGCGCGCGGCCATGCCGTTGTCGTGTCCGGCCATCTGACATCAGCGGGTGCGGCCCGACTGTCCGCGCGGGGCGCGCTGCGGGCCGGAGCCGGTCTCGTCACCGTGCTCTCGCCGGACGATGCGCTGGGCGCGAACGCCGCGGCGCTGACTGCCGTGATGGTGCGCCGCATGAACGACGCGGCCGGCTTCGCGGCAATCCTGGAGGATCGGCGTCTCAACGCCTGCATCATCGGCCCCGGCGCCGGGATCGGCGAGAAAACCCGCGCACTTGTGTCCACGGCCCTTGCGGCGAGGCGGGCGCTGGTGCTCGATGCCGACGCGCTGACGAGCTTCGCCGATACGCCGGATCACCTGTTCGAGGCCATCAAGCACATCAAGCAGTCCGGGAACGCCGACATTGTCGTGACGCCGCACGAAGGCGAGTTTCATCGTCTTTTCAGTGAGATGAGCAATAAACATCCACTTCGCTCGAAACTTGAGCGGGTGTGCGCCGCGGCGGAGCGTTCCGGCGCGGTCGTCCTGCTCAAGGGAGCCGATACGGTGGTGGCCTCGCCGGACGGACGTGCGGCCATCGCGGCCAACGCCCCGCCTTGGCTCGCGACGGCAGGCTCGGGCGACGTGCTGTCCGGCGTGATCGGCGGGCTGCTGGCGCAGGGCGTGCCGGCCTTCGAGGCGGCGTGCATGGGAGTCTGGATGCACGGCGAGACCGGGCGCGAGGCGGGACCGGGACTGACCGCTGAGGATTTGCCCGAGGTGCTGCCCGCGGTCTTGCGACAGCTCTACGATCGGTTCGGGATCGACTACTAAAATTATGTTATTTCGAGAGCCTTTCTGCTTCTAGAGCATGCTTGTTTTAGACGGAATCAGCAGCCCGTATCAGCCCGTCATGCCCGGCCTTGTGCCGGGCATCCATGTCTTTGGAATTTCAGCGAAGAAAGACGTGGATGGCCGGGACAAGCCCGGCCATGACGGATCGGTTTATTTCCGTCTAGAACTAGAATCAGAAGCGGTGCTCTCGGATATTGATTTGACGCGTTTTCTTCACGCGAACGGATGTCCATCCCCGGGTCTAGCCCGGGGACATGCTTCGCTCGAAAACGCTATGGCTATTCTACCGCGAACCAGCCGACCTGCCGCGGCGCGCTCCACTCCACCGCCATGGTCTCGATCGGCCATGCTCCGGCGACGTCGGCGACAAAAGCGATGCGTTGGGTCTGCCCTGCATCGACCAGCACCGTATCCAGCCAGAACGGTTTCCACCCGTCGTCGAGCCGGTCGAGGAGGCGGGCGTGATGACCGTGCAGGTGAAACACCATGGGCGTTTTTGTCGGGTTCGTCAGCGCGAGCACCGCGGTCCGGCCGCGTTTGACGCGGAAGGCGGGTGCCTTGCGCGTGCTGAACAGCGCCGGTCGATTCCATGACGCCGGAGTTCCTTCCAGGGATGCCAGCGGCAGGCCGGCGCGCAGCGCGTTCCTGAGATCGAGCGTCGCCGGCAGATTGGCGGAGGGCAACGCCGGCGGCGCCGGCAGCGGCGCGGACCGCGCCGGCCCGTCAGTTGAAATATGAAGGCGGGCGATCTGACGCGGGTTGCCGCCGCCGTCATGCAAGGTGATGGCCGATGTCGTTCCCGCCGCAAGCGCGGCATCCATAACGGCGTCGATCCTGGTTCCCGGGGCCAGGACCAATCGGCCGTTGCGCGCCAGAAACGGCTCCGCCGGCTGGCTGTCGATCGCCATGATCCGCACATCCAGATTTTGGATTGCGATAGCAATCGCATTGCGTTGACAGGCATTGATGACCCTCAACCTGAGCCGCTCGTTGACGCGAAGGTCGAGGTCGAGCGACGGCTTCCCGTTCACCAGGTAGAGAGGCGATCCGACCTTTTTTTCAGGCTGGCCGGGCGCGAGAGGATGTCCTTCGGCATCGAGCCGCCAGTCCTCGATCAGCATGACCTCGTCATGGTCAGCTTCGACCGGCGCCCGTTCCTCGACGATCAGGGCCTGCGCGGGCGAAGGCTGCGCCAGACCGTCTCCCAGCAGGCGGCCATCACACAGAAAAGTCCCGGCCTGCCGTAACGGCAGTGCATAGCGGTCGCTTCCGCCCGGCGAGACGGCGGGGCGGGCGGTCAATGGCTCGATGGCGGTCGCCCCATCGAGTCCGTGCCAGTTCAAAACCAACGGCGCCGGCAGGCCGTTATTCACGATGAGGTCCACGCTCTCGCCTTGGCGGAAACGCGGGCTTTCGGAGGAGCCGCCGGTCGTCAGGGACCAGGCCGTGGTTTCGTGATGATCCGGCCCGAGCGAAAGAGGGGTGGGCATCGCGTCGATGGCATGCGGATGCCGCGGTTGCGCACGGACCGCAGCCGCGGGTCCTGCCGCGGCGACCGCCCCGAAACCGGCCAGAAGACGCCGCCGGGTTAAACGAACAGGACGAAGTACCATATGCCAATGCGGATCATGTTCTTCGGACTCTGTCCAGCCGCTGCCGGCGATCCGAACGGCCATTTTTTTGCTGCGAACCGGTATCCTCATGTTATAAGCCCGCCGCATCGAGCGCATCGATGGCGGCGGGAGATGAACCCGGCGCCGTCGGCGTGTCCGATCTCAACTCGTTGGAGCATGACGTCTACCGAAAGCCGCTTCGCATTTTTCGGCATCATGCTCGGCATCGCAGGCCGGATTGATGAGCCTAATTCCACTGGCGGGCGTGGCGGAATTGGTAGACGCGCTGGATTTAGGTTCCAGTGACGAAAGTTGTGGGGGTTCGAGTCCCTCCGCCCGCACCAAGCGCTAAAGCGTTTGAGCAGTAACCATTCAGGCAGCTATCCAGATCGGATATATGCCGGCCGTACACCGATGCAGGCGTTTCGCCGCGCATCGACCGATTGACAATGATCCGGCCGTTTCCGCCGGATCGAGCGGAAGAAGATTGACGCCATGCAGGTGAACGAAACCCTCGCCGAGGGACTGAGGCACGAGTTCCAGGTCAGCATTCCGGCCGCCGAAATCGCGGCCAAGGCGGATGAGCGGCTCGTCGACCTCAAGGACAAGGTGAAGATCAACGGCTTTCGTCCGGGGAAGGTGCCGGTCAGCCATCTCAAGAAGCTTTATGGCCGCTCCGTGATGGTCGAGACCATCGAAGACACGATCCGCGATACGAACATGCAGATCGTCAACGACCGCGGCTTCAAGCTCGCAGGCAATCCCAAGGTCACGATGCCTTCGGAAGAGAAGGAGATCGAGGATATCCTCACGGGCAAGTCCGACCTCAGCTACAGCGTGGCGATCGAGGTCGTGCCGCCGATCGAACTGGCGGACTTCAAGTCCTTCACCCTCGAGAAGCCGGTGGTCGACGTGAGCGACGCCGATGTCGATGAAGCCGTCAAACGGATCGCCGAACAGAATCGCACCTACTCCACCAGGGCGGAAGGTGCGAAAGCCGAGAACGGCGATCGCGTCACCATTTCGTTCAAGGGCACCATCGACGGCGAGCCGTTCGAGGGCGGGAGCAGCGAGGATATTCTGGTCGTGCTGGGATCGAATGCTCTCATTCCGGGGTTCGAAGAGCAGCTGGTCGGAGCCGGGGTCGGCGAGACCCGCACGATCAAGGCATCGTTCCCCGGCAATTATGCGGACTCGGAGCTTGCCGGGAAGGATGCCGAGTTCGAGACCACGGTCAGCCTGATCGAGGCGCCGGAGGAACTCAAGATCGACGACGAGTTCGCCAAGCTGCTCGGTCTGGAAGAGCTCGATCAGTTGAAGCAAGTCGTCCGCGAGCAGCTAGGCGCCGAATTTGCCCGGGCGATGAGGCAGCACGTCAAGCGCGCTTTGTTCGACCGCCTCGACGAGACGCACAAGTTCGACGCGCCTCCGACCCTGGTCGAGGAGGAGTTCGAGCAGGTCTGGAAGTCGATCACGGCGGAGATGGAAAAAGAGAAGAAGACCTTCGCCGACGAGGATACCACCGAGGAAGAGGCCAAGGCGGAGTACCGTCGGATTGCCGACCGCCGGGTCCGGCTCAGCCTGGTGCTCTCGGAGATCGGCGAAAAGAACGGGATCACGGTCGCGGACGATGAAATCAACCGTGCGTTGATCAGTCGCGCCCGCCAGACGCCGGGCCGTGAGAAGGAGATTTGGGACTACTATCAGAGAAATCCGCAGGCGCTGGCTCAGATTCGCGCGCCCCTTTTTGAGAACAAGGTGGTGGATTTCATTCTTGAACTCGCCACTCTTACGGAAAAGAGAGTGACGCGCGAGGACCTCTTCAAGGAACACGAGGCGCACAGTACCGAGATCTGACCGGCCGGGCGCGATTCCGAAGTTCGTATACCTTGCCGCAACCTTTGATGCGAACTTCGGAATCAAGGGGGCGCTGGCAATTCCATGATTCTAGAGCGGGATGAGGAAAAGTGTGCAGCGGTTTTCCGCCCGCATCCCGCG
>CAZOOO010000162.1:0-7330 GCA_964581435.1 uncultured Hyphomicrobiales bacterium
GCTTCTCGCGTTCGATGCAAACTGGGTAGCGAATGTCAAATCCACTCCACTAGCCAGGAGGGCTTAACGGCGATGGTGAACCAAACGTCACCGCCGCCGTGGCGTAGGTGCCGTCCTTAGGTGTGCAATGTAGTGGGCCGCGTTTGCTACGAGATTGTCGGCTAAGATCTCGCTTGGGTCGGAGTTTTCGAGTGCAGCTGCAATTCAGCAGGATTATGCTTCGACGCTCAACGGCATGGTTCTTAAGCGACTTATGTTGAGGAACCGGACAGGCAGGGAGGGCCTCATTGCATGCAATCGATGACATTGGAGCGTCTCGCAGGTTGCCTGGGACAAGGGTTCGACGTCGATCTTGGAACGACATCGGTTGCCATGACGTTGTCGGACGCGCGCCCCTTGCCGCAACACGGGCTCGCGGCCGCGATGCGGCAACCTTTCTCCCTGTTATTTCGGAGCGGATCGCCTGTCGTGCTTCCGCAAAAGATCTATCGCATGACGAACGCGACCGTCGGGTCGGTCGAAATATTCATCGTCCCGGTGGCGCGCGACCGCGAAGGCATCGTCTATCAAGCCATTTTCAATTGACCTCAGGCTGGAACCCTTCCGTTTCCGAGAGAACCGGAGGCTGAACTCCATGACTTTGCCCGGCGGCGCTTTTTCACGCGAACCGGCGGCCATCCTAGGGTCGGTCCCGAGGACATGCTTCGCTCGAAAAAGCTATAGATAAAGTTCCGATCGCGGAAACCGTCTTGGATCGTCCTCAGCCAGCGTCAGGTCCGGGAGTCCATTCCATGCGCGCGTAAACCTGTTCGTCGCGCGCAACCTCGCGAAAACCGAGCCGGCGATAGAACTGCTGCGCGCCGTGATTTTCACAGGCAACGTGGAGCATGACGGCAGCGGCGGCAGAGGCTTGCGCGTGTCTCTTGACGGCCCGCATGACCGCGGATCCAAGACCGGCGCCGCGCCGCTCCGCGGTGAGGCCGATATCGATGATGCGCCAATCCTCATCGCTGGCGTCAAGATAGAGCCGGCCGGCTGGCGTGTTCTCCCTTAGGATCAGCAGAAAGTCCGCCCGCGGAAAGCTCGCCACATAGCCGCGATGCTGGAGATCGAACTGATGATCCAGGAATGCGCGCAACTGTTCGGCAGGCCAACCGAGCGAGGCGAACTCGTCGATGCGGAACGAACGATACAGTTCGCGCAGGAAGGTAAAATCATCGCGCGTCGCACGCCGAAACGCGGCAGACTGGGCGCTGATAGGAATGTCGCCATGGCGCGCCGGAAAGTCCGGCAGCGCCAGGGTATCAAGCAACAGCGTCGCCGAACGATGGAAAGACACCCGACAGTGCGATGCAGAAGTTCATGGCGAGGTATGGCTGACGGTTTTCGTGCGGCTGGTTTCCGCCCGCGAGGCCACCCATGCCGGGTGAAAATTGGGTATTCGCCGTGCCGTTCGAACTGAAAGGCGTGCTGTTTTGCGGAACCACCAGCGAGGAACCGTTGGCGGGCGCGCCCGTACGCTTGCCGGCATCGGTCTGGTTATAGACCGTGAACGGATGCGAATGCGGCGGCATCCGGTCCGCCGTTAACGTCACGCTGTTTTCACCGAAGGCTTCACCGATACTGCGCGGCGTCAGGCCCACGCCCTGGCCCTGGTTGCAGCCGGTGCGGCCGGCGAAGTTCGGCAGCATGAATGTCGTGACACCGTCCCCGCCATACGCCGTACCGAGGAGGGAAAAGAGCGCCGTATTCTGCCGGATGGCCAAAGTCGCTCCGTTGCACAAAGCCCAGTTACGGGGGGCATAGTTGAAGCCGAATATCTGGATCTGACCGATGAATGGTTCCATGGCGGCTGCACCTTCGAAAGTTTGGATCTGGCGGGGCGAACTTAGCCCTGGCTCGGGAAGATTCCGTTATAGGCGATGCAGAACTGCACCGTCAGCGTCGGCATGAGATTGTCGTGTCCAACATTGCCGCCGGCGACAGAGGTCGATGTCGGAGCAGTCGTGGCGATGGCGGCGCCAGCCACATCACTGGCGTACATGGTGTCGCCCGAGACCGCCCCGAACTCGACCTTCTGCGTGATCTGGTCGGAATTGGCCGCTTCGGTTGTCGCGACCATCGGATGATCGTGTTGCGGTATCTGCGTCAATTGCAGGGTGACAGACTCGCTTCCGCCGATCGCGCCGAGAACGTAAGGCGAAAGCCCGGGGCCGGATCCGTAATGAATCGGAATGCGGCTGCTGAGGTTTGGCAGCGCGAAGGTGGTCACGCCATCGCCGCCATAGGTCGTCCCGATCAGGGTGAAAAGCACTTCGTATTGGGAAATCGATTGGAGCGAGCCGTTGCAGGGAAGCCAGCCATTCGGAACGCGGGAGAAGCCGAGCAGACGGATTTCTCCAACATAAGGATCACTCATGGTCCGGTCTCCGATCGGTTGAACGTCCGCGTGTCAGCTTCGGGAAGGAAATATTCCGGTCAACGCGATGCAGAAATTGATGGCGGCGTAAGGCTGCATGTTGGGGTGCGCCTGATTGCCGCCAACCGGCGCGATGCTCGCCGGAGCCAAGGTGACCTCGCCGGCTCCGGCGGGGCCATAGATCGGCGCGCTGTTCGTCGCGTAGAGCGCATTCGCCGGACTGCGTTGACCGCTCTGAGCGTTCGTGCCTGCGCATTGATGGACGTGCGACGGTAATTGCGCGGTGGTCAGCGTGACGTTTTCCGTGCCGCCTTTTTCTCCGAGCGCGTAGGGGGAGGGCTGCCAGTTCGGGTCGAGGGAGGGACCGAAGCCCACCGGCACTCGCCCACGCAGGTCCGGGAGGGCGAACGTTGTCGTCCCGTTGCCGCCATATACCGTGCCCAACAGGCTGAAGAGGGCCTGGTTCTGCGCGATGGGCAGAAGCTGACCGTCGCACTGAGCAAGGCCCTTCGGCGCGAAGGGAAATGCGACCGGCATCACCTGGCCCATAAATACTTCTGACATGCCGCCCCCGAGCATTGGCGATTTCGCACATGCGTGTGCCGATGCATTCCGGCACTTTTGCCGCAACTGCGGACGCCTTGCAAGCGTAACGTTTGTTTACCGATTTTTCTAAAAATGCGTGATATTTTCTCTTTTGAGCTGATATCTGGTTCGTGTACAACCTTCACTCGTCGCACGGGGGCCGACGTCGACGGACCGCAGTGTCAGCGGGTCCGGCCGGGATTGAGCTTAATCGTCCGAAGATTATTGCAAGCGGACTGTTACCGAGCCTTTCTCAAGGCGATGCCTGCGATGCAGGAAGGGCGGGGCAATGGTGGATGACCGATCTCGACGCCCGCGGTTGTTATGGACCGCGGGGAAAACTTTTCGCCACCTGGTGTTCGTCCTGCGGCGCGCGCGGCTCATTCATATGCCGCGCCTCTGGCTCGCAATATTCGCCTTGATCCTGGCGATGCCGAATACGGCCAACGCGGCTTGCGGCACACTCAACGTGCCCGACGCGAACACCTCGCCCGCGACTTCGCCGATGGCGTCCGGTGGAACGATCACCGTCACTACGTCCTGCGACCCTTTTGGCCTGAACAACTATCCAGACACGGTGGCTCCCGGTTTTTCGTCACCGCCGTCGCACGGCAGCGTGACGATAGTCAATTCGAATGCGGGAGTTTTCAGCTACACCAACAACGGCGACGGCGCGACCAGCGACAGCTTTGTTCTGACTGACGCGAGCAACAACGAGTTCACCGTCAATGTCGCCATCGCCGCGCCGACCAGCTCGATCGTCGTCTCGCCGAACGCGCTGTCCGGCCTGCAAGTCGGCGTGCCCTTCAGCCAGTCATTGTCCGCGACCGGCGGCACAGCGCCCTATACGTTCGCGCTCGACACAGGACCATTCCCTCCCGGACTTTCTCTCTCCGGCAACACGATCTCGGGCACGCCGACGCAGCGCGGCAGTTATAGCTTCAGCATCAAGGTGACGGACAATACCAGCGCGACGCAGATCAAATCCTACTCGGGTACGATTGCCGTGCCCGACCTGACCTTGACCCCGTCCGGCACGCAGGGTTCGGTCGGAACGCCGTTCTCCGTCACATTCACCCCCGGCGGCGGCGTCGCCCCCTATACCAACCCCTCGCTTGAGTCCGGCTCCACTCTGCCGCCCGGCCTGACCCTCAGCGGCTTTACCTTGAGCGGCACGCCGACCACGCTTGGCAGCTATTCGTTCCGGATCGTCTTCTATGACAGCAGCACCGGGACGGGGACCTATTTTCAATACGTGCCCGTCGCGGTCACCATCGTAGCGGCGCCGCCGCCGGTCGCGAACCCGGTCAGCGCGACGGTGGCCTATGGCAGCACCAACAACCCGATCACACTGAACGTCACCGGCGGCGTGCCGACGTCGGTGGCCGTCGGCACGCAGGCTACCCACGGCACGGCGACCGCCAGCGGCACCTCGATCACCTACACGCCGACCGCCGGCTATGCCGGCCCGGACAGCTTCACCTATACCGCGACCAACGCCGGCGGAACCTCCGCGCCGGCTACGGTGACAGTCACGGTCTCGTCGCCGACCATCACCTACACGCCGGCCAATCCGCCGGCCGGCGCCGTCAGCGTGGCCTTCAGCCAGTCCATCGCGGGGGCGAGCGGCGGTATGGCGCCCTATACCTACGCGCTGGCCTCCGGCGCCTTTCCCGCAGGCATCACGCTGCAAGGGAACGGTACGCTAAGCGGCACGCCGACCGCTGCCGGGACTTTCAACTTCACGGTCAGGGCAACGGACAGTTCGACAGGAACGGGTCCGTTCTCCTCGGCCCCCGCCAATGTGACGGTGGTCATCAATGCCGCCGTCCCGACGATCAGCGGTGTCGCACCGAACGGCGGCTCGACGGCCGGCGGCACTTCGGTCACGATCACCGGCACCGGCTTCACCGGGGCAACGGCGGTGACGTTCGACGGCGCACCTGCGACAGCCGTCACCGTGGTCAACGACACCACGATCACCGCGACGACGCCCGCTCACGCGGCCGGTGCGGTCGCGGTCGCGGTGACCGCGCCCGGCGGCAGCGCCAGCCTTCCGAACGGCTTCACCTATGCGGCCCCTGTCCCGACGATCAGCGGCGTCGCGCCGAACACGGGCCCGGCGGCCGGCAACACCTCGGTAACCCTCACCGGCACCGGCTTCACCGGGGCAACGGCGGTGACGTTCGGCGGCGCACCTGCGACAGCCGTCACCGTGGTCAACGACACCACGATCACCGCGACGACGCCCGCTCACGCGGCCGGTGCGGTCGCGGTCGCGGTGACCGCGCCCGGCGGCAGCGCCAGCCTTCCGAACGGCTTCACCTATGCGGCCCCTGTCCCGACGATCAGCGGCGTCGCGCCGAACACGGGCCCGGCGGCCGGCAACACCTCGGTAACCCTCACCGGCACCGGCTTCACCGGGGCAACGGCGGTGACGTTCGGCGGCGCACCTGCGACAGCCGTCACCGTGGTCAACGACACCACGATCACCGCGACGACGCCCGCTCACGCGGCCGGTGCGGTCGCGGTCGCGGTGACCGCGCCCGGCGGCAGCGCCAGCCTTCCGAACGGCTTCACCTATGCGGCCCCTGTCCCGACGATCAGCGGCGTCGCGCCGAACACGGGCCCGGCGGCCGGCAACACCCCGGTCACGATCACCGGCACCGGCTTCACCGGCGCGACGGCCGTCACCTTCGGCGGAACGGCGGCGACGAGCTTCACCGTCAACGGAGACGCCACGATCACGGCGACAACGCCGGCGCACGCGGCCGGTGCGGTCGCGGTCGCGGTAACCGCGCCCGGCGGCAACGCCAGCCTGCCGAACGGTTTCACCTACTCGGCTCCCTTGCCGACGGTGGCAAGCCATACGTTGCAACTTTCTGCCGGCGCTTCGGGCACGGTGAATTTGATAGAGGGCGCGACGGGAGGCCCCTTCACCTCGGCCGCGATCGTCACATCGCCGCCCGCTTCGGATGGCGCCACGAGCATCGTGCAGAACGGCGCCCAGTGGCAGCTCGTCTATGCTTCCGCAGTAAGCGCTGCCTCGACCGTCATCGTTCGCTATACGCTCTCAAATGCATCGGGAACGTCGGCCCCCGGCACGGTGACGTTCACGGTCGTCGCGCGCCCGGACCCCTCGCGAGACCGCGAGGTTATCGGTTTGCTTAACGCCCAGGCGCAAAGCGCCAGCCGTTTTGCGCGGTCGCAGATCACCAACTTCCGCGACAGGCTCGAACAGCTTCACGATGATTCGAGCCGTGAAGCGGCATCGATGAATGTGCGGCTCGGCGCCCCTCAAGATCCGGCCGATCCGAACGCTCTGGGTTATGCCCGGGAAACCGGTCCCTATGATCCGACCCGCAATGCATTCGCCTACGCGCCGGGCAACGCCGGCAGTTCCAGGCCGGCAAGCAAAACGCCGCCGCCCAACAGCGGATCGCCGAGCGACCTCGCCGTGTGGACCGGCGGGTTCGTTAACTTCGGCACGACGAACAGATACAATGTCGGCCTCGGCCACACGCTGATCGGCGTCAGCGGCGGCGCGGACTACCGGTTTTCGCCCGGCTTCACCGCGGGCATCGGCCTTGGCTACGGACGCGACTCGGTCGATGTCGGCACTAACTCTACGCGGAGTAACGGCCAGGCATTCAGCACCGCCATCTACGGCAGCTACCACCCGCGAAACAACGCGTTCATCGACGGCCTGCTCGGCTATAGCGCACTGGACTTCGGCAGCAGCCGGTTCGTGACGCCGACCAGCGGCACGGCGACCGGTGACCGGTCCGGCAACCAGGTGTTCGGCTCAATCATCAGCGGTTACGAATACAAGAGCAGCCGGCTCCTTGTGTCGCCCTACGGCCGCATGGAAGCTGCGTGGACACAGCTCAACGCCTTCGCTGAAAGCGGCGCTGCTTCCTACGATCTCACCTTCGGCAAACAGACCCTGAGCATGCTGGCGGGCGTCGTGGGAGTGCGCGCCGAATATGCCTTCCTTCGGGACTGGGGCATTCTGAAAGCACGCGGCCGGCTGGAATACACGCACGACTTCACCGGCTCGAGCTTGGCGAGCATGGGCTATGCCGATCTCAAGAACGGCCTGCCTTATACGCTCGGCGTTAATGTCTTTACCAGGGACTACGTCGCGGTCGGCCTCGGCTTCGACGCCCCGGTCGGCAACGGTGCCACGCTCGGTTTCGACTACACCACCGCGCTCGGCTTTCAAGGAGAAACCCAGATCCACAACTTTGCACTGCGATTGGGCGCAAAATTCTAGAGCGGGATGAGGAAAAGTGTGCAGCGGTTTTCCGCCCGCATCCCGCTCTA
>CAZOOO010000163.1:0-7328 GCA_964581435.1 uncultured Hyphomicrobiales bacterium
TTTGCAGGAAACCCCTGCCGCAACGGGATGCAAATGTTAGAATCGGACCACTAGGGCGACTGCCGATCGCAGCGGTCCAAAGTCTGCGCGTGCCCATTTACGTAGTCAACAAGGTTCGGAAAACGGTATGCGCGATATCCTATGGCTTGCTGTCGGTTTGATGAACGCTGAGTTAAGTCAATCCAACGAACTCAAATTCGAATGTCTGCGTGTTTTAGGATCGCTCGATGAAATCAAACACGTCGGTTCCGGCGGCGCCGCGTGGTCGGTAGCCCGTTCATAACAATGCGCCGGCCGGAGATGAGGCGCTCGTGAAATTGAACGAATCATCCAGTTTGATACTATTGAAAACAGGCCGTGCAGCCTGCCGCTCGCTCCCTTCGGAATGGTGAATGCACAAGCACGTATGGTTGGACCCTGTCTGGGCGACCGTCAGCAATGCGAGCACTGACATCGAATGCGCCCGGCCAAGGGAGCCGATCATGGAGAGCCTCACGCGTTACAAGTCCATGGCGAAAGCGATGCGTCATGCGCTCGCCAAGCGCGGCATAAATCTGCCGCATAGCGTTTGTCTTGAAATGGTGGCCAGCCAGGCCGGCTTCCCGGACTGGAACGTTCTGAAAGCCGCCTGCGATAATTACTTGTCGCTAAGTTTGACGATCTTCATCGAGCATGGCCGACAAGCCGAAGCTGTTCGGTTCTACGAGGCAGTGTTCGATGCGGCTTCCACCGCTCTCCATAGCCCGGACGGCCAATGGGTTGGGTTTGACTTGCGGGTTGGCGAAACCGTCATTTCAATTGCGGGGGCAAATCCGCGACGTGAAGCTGAGCCATGGCGGGGAGGCCCTTTCTTCCCGAAGGAAAAAGGCGCGGTCAACGTGATCCTGCGTTTGGCAGTCAACCACGTCGAAGAAGTGCTGGACCGAGCGATTGCCGCCGGAGCCACGGTTCGAGACAAGCCGCAGGTTAGCGTCGAGGGCTTTCGTGCCGCGACGTTCTTCGATCCCTTTGGCCACATCTGGGCAGTCATGGAAAGATCGCCCCGGCCATTAGAACGACGCCGAACATCGCTCACAGCGCGGTCAAGGTGAGGGTAGGGAAGATACAGCAAGCGTTCCTTGGAGACTTGCCCTTCCGTCACGAGATTCGAATACGAGCGCATTGCCCAAACGCGGCAAGCATTTGGGCAGTGCAAGGCGGCGCATTTCGTTGGGGCTGATTGTGACAGGTCCCGTCCGGACGGGCTGAACGAAAACGCCGGCCGGGCGTGCTTAAAACGGAGACTATCCGTTCAACGGACGCCGAAGGAGATTACAGTTGCTCTGCGACCTGGGTCAGCAGCTTCTTGGCTTCTGCACGCGCCAGCTTTTCATATTGGAGAAAGTTGGTTCTTTCGCCGTTGTCGAGAAGGACCTCGAGGTGCAGGGTCTGTCTGATGTCGGTATCCTTATCCACGACCTCGATCAACAGTCTGCCCCACAGCTTTCCCAAAGGGGCGTGATCGTCCAAGGCAAACTTCGTGTCGTCCAGCTTGATCGGCATCCCAGTCCTCATTTTGATTCGAAATTGGTCTCGAGGGACCCTCCGAATAGCTCGGTACCGTGCTGTGATGCAACTGGGGAATCCGGGTTGCGAGGACAGATTGAATATGCGAAGGGCAAGACGGTCCGTCCGACTGCCGTTTGTGGTGCAACTCGCGGTGGCTTTTGGCCCTTTCGCCTCCGTGACGGCACGTGAGACCGGCCTTGAGTGGGCCGGCGGAAGCTGTAAGTTCAAACATCTGGTCCGGACACAGGTCGCCGCCGCCGCAGCGGGCGGATCGGCTTGATCGCCGGTCGGCCCATATCCAGATCCGATGTCAGATGTGGCGCAAGCCACGATGTGCGCGAGGAGAGAGGCGGGTATGACGGTTTCCACGGAACGCGCGGTTCTTGCCGGCGGCTGCTTCTGGGGGATGCAGGCTCTGTTGCGCCGGCATCCCGGCGTGATCTCGACCCGGGTCGGCTACACCGGCGGCGACGTGCCGAACGCCACGTACCGCGACCACGGCGATCATGCCGAGGCCATCGAAATCAACTTCGATCCGAAAGTGACCAGCTATCGGCAACTGCTGGAGTTCTTTTTCCAGATCCACGATCCGACCACCGAGGACCGTCAAGGTTACGACCAGGGCGCAAGCTACCGCTCGGCGATCTTCTACACGAGCGAGGAGCAGAAGCGGATCGCGGACGAAACCATCGCCGAGATCGATGCCTCCGGTCTTTGGCCCGGCTATGTCGTCACCGATGTCGAGCCGGCCGGACCGTTCTGGGAGGCCGAGCCCGAGCATCAGGATTACCTCGAGCGGATGCCGAACGGATATACGTGCCACTTCGTCCGGCCGAACTGGAAGCTGCCGGGCAAGCAGGAGGCCGGTCAGGCGATGGCCGGCGGGGCTCGCTGAGGGCGGCGGAAGCCTCCGGTTTATCTGAGGGCCTCGTGTCTGATTTCAGAAGCGGAAAGGTTCCAGCGCCGCCAGTCGTTCGGCTTCGGCGAGATCGTCGGCCGTGTTGATGTTGAAGAACGGATCGAACGGCGTGGTCGGCCATGAAGCCGCGGCAAGCCGGTAGCGCGCGGTCCAGCGATCGACCTTTCTGACGCCTTCGAACGTCAGCGCCTGGCGCAATTCGTCGCGCAACGTCACGTTCCACAGTCCGATCACCGGATGCGTTCGTCCGCCTGACACGGCGACCGCAAGCTCGGCATCCTGCTGGTTCCGCGCCTCATGCAGCCGGGCCACCAGATCGCGCGGCAGGAACGGGCAATCGCCCGGAGCGCTCACGATCCATTGGAGGCCCGATCGCTGCTCGGCTGCCCAGTCGAGCGCGGCAAGGATCCCGGCAAGCGGCCCGGGAAAATCTGCCACGCTATCGGCGGCCACCGGCAGGCCGAACGCCGCAAACCGTGCCGGATCGCCGTTGGCGTTGAGGATTAGACCGCAGCATTGGGGCACCAGCCGCGCGATCACGCGGTCCAGGATGGTCTGTCCGCCGATCTCGCGCATCGGCTTGTCGCCGCCGCCTATGCGCCGCCCAAGCCCGCCGGCGAGAATGACGGCGGGGGTCGGCGGATAATCCGAAGGAAAGGCTGCGTCTGTATGGGTCATGGGGCGTCCGGTTGGGCATGACAATAAGGCGTGACCGGCCGGAAAACATCCTCCCGAAACCGGTGCGGATTGGAGACAATGTAATCGGGGCCCGCAGTCCGCCGGTTGACGGTCTCATCGAGATTCGCCATGTTCGTCTCATGCTGATATCGAAACTCGATCTGACCGGGCTGAAGTGCCCGATGCCAGCGCTCAAGACCCGCAAGGCGTTGAAATCGTTGACGCCTGGCGAGCGGCTTGAGGTGCATTGCACCGATCCGCTCTCGGTGATCGATATTCCGAACCTGATCCGGGAGACCGGCGATTCAGTGGAAATCACGGAACGCGCCGAGAGACGGATCGTTTTCCTCATCAAAAAAGCGGGAGCGTCCTCGTCGCTGGAGGCCCGCTTCGGATCGTTGTCGCTGCGGTCCTTATGCCCCTACGTCAAGTGACGCTGCCATTCGACCGCTCGGCCCACGGGCGAGACGGTTCACCCCGCCACGAACATTGAAAAGATTCTATCCGCGTCCGTTGCTCCCGCGCACGCGGCGGATCATCTGTTCGACATGCGGGATCGGCGTTTGCGGCTGAATGCCGTGGCCGAGATTGAAGATCAGCCGGCCGGCGGCAAAATTCGTCAGCACGTCATCGACCGCGCGATCGAGCGCCGCGCCACCGGCGATCAGCGCCAGCGGATCGAGGTTGCCCTGCACGGCCACCCGGCTCTGGACCTTGTCCCGGATCAGGGACGGTTCGGCGGCCCAGTCGATGCTGACGGCGTCGACGCCGGTCGCCTCGATATAGGACGGCAGCAGGGCGCCCGCGCCGCGGGGAAAACCGATGATCTTTGCGTCCGGAACCTGCCTGCGCACGCCTGCGACGATGCGTCTGGTGGGTTCGATCGACCACTGCGCGAACTCGCGCGGTGGCAACACGCCCGCCCATGTGTCGAAGATTTGCAGCGCATCCGCGCCGGCCTTGAGCTGGCCGAGCAGATAGCGGATCGAGTTGTCGACGATGGCGTCGATGACCTTGGCGAAGGCGTCGGGGTGGCGATAGGCCATCATCCGCGCCGGCGCCTGATCGGGCGTGCCTTGTCCGGCAACCATGTAGGTGGCGACCGTCCATGGCGCGCCGCAGAATCCGATCAGGGCTGTTTTTGAGTCGAGTTCGCGCTTGACGCGGCGCAGCGCTTCGAACACCGGCTCAAGCTTCGTCATGTCGGCTTCGCTCGAAAGCGCGGCTATCTTGTCCGGCGTATCCAGCGGATCGAGCCGCGGACCTTCGCCCGCCTCGAAGCGCACCGAACGTCCGAGGGCGTAGGGAATGACGAGAATGTCGGAGAAGATGATCGCGGCGTCGAAGGCGAAGCGGCGGATCGGCTGCAACGTCACCTCGGCGGCGAATTCCGGCGTGAAGCAGAGGTCGAGAAAACCGCCGGCTTTCGCGCGTAACTCGCGATATTCCGGCAGGTAGCGGCCCGCCTGCCGCATCATCCAGATCGGCGGCACCGCCTGGCGACGGCCTGAAAGCACCTCGAGAAATGGCTTGTTCGTCGGATCCTGGACCAAGGCGTATTCCGTGAATGGCTGTGGTGTCTCAGGGTCTGATACACGACCGGCAGGGTCTTGGCCACGGCATCCGCGGCCCTTCGGCTTGCGGCGATCTTAGCCATGCAGCTTCGCCGCCGTCTCGGCGATCATCCTGCCCTGATAGCGCGCGCCCGCGAGTTCGTTCGCGCTTGGTTGGCGGCTGCCGTCGCCATCGGCGATGGTGGTCGCGCCATAGGGCGCGCCGCCGGTGACCTCTGTGACGCCCATCTGGCCGGCGAAGCCGTAGTTCAGGCCGACGATCGTCATGCCGAAGTGCAGAAGGTTGGTGATGATCGAGAACAGCGTGGTTTCCTGGCCGCCATGCTGGGTCGCGCTCGATGTGAAGGCGCCGCCGACCTTGCCGTGCAACGCGCCCTTGGCCCACAGGCCGCCGGCCTGATCGAGGAAGTTCGCCATCTGCGACGACATCCGTCCGAACCGGGTGCCGGTGCCGACAACGATCGCGTCATAGTTGGCGAGGTCGTCGATCTTCGCCAGCGGCGCGGCCTGATCGAGCTTGAAGTGCTTCGCCTTCGCGACGGCTTCGGGCACGAGTTCGGGGACCCGCTTGACATCGACGGTGGCTCCCGCCTCCCGGGCGCCCTCCGCGACGGCGTTCGCCATCGCCTCGATATGTCCATAGGCGGAATAGTAGAGAACGAGAACTTTCGCCATTTTTGGTCTCCGCGTTCGAGGGAAGGTGCGCGGCGATCAAGCCGCGCATCGCGTTTGCTGCGTCGGGTGGACGGCTTCAAGCCGCATCGACCAGCACCACTTCGGAATCCTCCAGCGCGGTGATCTTCACCGTCGCTTCGTCACGGATGGCCGCGCCGTCGCGAGCATTGACGCGCACGCCGTTGACATCGACGGCGCCCGCCGCCGGGACGAGATACAGGTTGCGCGTCCTTTCGGCCGCGTAGCTCGCGCTCTCGCCGGCCTTCAGCGTGGTGGCGAGCACGCGCGCATCGGCGCGGATCTGCAGCGCGTCGCCGTCGATCTCAAATCCGCTGGCGAGCGTGACCAGCCGGCCTGAGCGGTCGCCTTTCGGAAAAGGCTTTGCGCCCCAGGCGGGCTCGCCGCCATCCTTCGTCGGCTCGATCCAGATCTGGAACAGCGTGGTTTTCACCGGCTCCAGATTGTATTCGGAGTGCCGGACGCCGGAGCCCGCGCTCATCACCTGTACGTCGCCCGCTTCGGTGCGGCCTTTGTTGCCCATGCTGTCCTGATGGGTGATCGCACCTTCTCGGACGTAAGTGATGATCTCCATGTTGGCGTGGGGATGGGGCGGAAACCCGCCGTTGGGCGCGATCTCGTCGTCGTTCCACACGCGCAGGCTGCCATGTCCCATTTTGCCGGGGTCGTAATAGCTGGCGAACGAGAAGTGGTGCCTGGCCTTCAGCCAGCCGTGATCGGCGCCGCCGAGTTTGTCGAAGGGTCTGAGTTCGATCATGATCTGTCCTTTCCGATTTATCCGTGTTCCGTCGGGTCCGGCGGCTTCCCTTGCCGCCCCTGCCGACCGGTCCTGCTTGAGGGGTGGAATAAGCCTTCAGGGCGAGTATATAAATAGAAACTATTGAAACTCATTGTTTCAAAAAATTACCTATGGCGGGCAGGGCGGCGGCATGGCGAAACTTCCGGATTTCGAGGCGCTGGCGATCTTCGCCAAGGTCGTCGAACTGCGGTCCTTCGCCGGCGCGGCGGCCGATCTGGGCCTGTCGAAAGCAACGGTTTCCAAGGCTGTCGGCCGGCTCGAGGACCGGCTCGGCGCCCGCCTGTTCAACAGGACCTCGCGCCGTCTGGCGCTGACGGATGCCGGCAAGAACCTGTCGGAACGCGCCGCGCGGCTGCTCGCAGACGGTGAAGCGGCCGAGAACGAGGCGCTGGCGCGGTCGGCGGCGCCGCGCGGCCTGGTGCGGCTGGCGGTGCCCATGACGTTCGGCGTCAAGGTGATCGCGCCGCTGCTGCCCGGCTTCCTTGCGATGTATCCCGAGGTTTCGGTGGATCTTCATTTCAGCGACGCGATGGTCGATCTGATCGGCGAGGGGTTCGACGCGGGCGTGCGGATCGCGAGCCTGCCCGACTCGTCACTGCTGGCGCGGCGGCTCTGTCCGATGCCGCGCCATACCGTTGCGTCGCCGGCCTATCTCAAGGCGCACGGCAGGCCGACGCATCCGATGCATCTCGCTCAGCACAGTTGCCTCGGTTACGCCTACCTGTCGACGCCGGGGATATGGCGCTACGTCAATGCGCGCGGCGAACATGCTGCGGTGCGGCCCTCCGGCCGACTTCGCGTCAACAACGGCGAGGCGCTGCTGCCCGCTGTCATCGCCGGACTCGGAATCGCCGACCTGCCGGAATTCATCGTCGGCGATGCCGTCGCCGCGAAGCAGGTCGAAGTCCTCCTGAAAGACTGGAAGCAGGTGGAGGGCGCGGTTCATCTGGTGATGCCGCCGGGCGGACCGCGGCCGGCGCGCGTCGATGCGTTGATCGATTATCTGATCCGTCAACTCGCGCGTCCAACCCGACGCAGAGGAGGAAGTGGGTCCCGTCGCGTGACCTAGCATTACAGTCGTAATTTTTGTTTGATGTGAGCCTTTTGAGCGACGGCT
>CAZOOO010000164.1:0-7319 GCA_964581435.1 uncultured Hyphomicrobiales bacterium
CTTCTCGCGTTCGATGCAAACTGGGTAGCGAATGTCAAATCCACTCCACTAGCATGAAACGAGCCGTCAGAACGACAAACCCGCGCTGGCGAGATATAGTCGTCGCCTGGTCGAGCTCGGGCTGAAGGCGAGGAGGAATAGATGAGCGAACCTACGGATTCTGAGCTAACCACGATCTTCCTCGTTCTGAACGAGGGTAGCCCGGATGAGCATGGTGTGCGCGTAGGCACCGTAAACTTGTCGTCGGAAGACGAGCGTATGCAGGAATTGATCGGGACCCCAAAAGTGTATGGCCTGGTCCAGGAGGCGCTAACGGCAGCGGGCGAAACAGTGGGCGCTGAGAGTTGCTTTGCATTCATCCCGGCTACCGATGAGGAGCGTAAGGCCTGGGAACAGGAGCGCCTGGGCACTCGCGAGGGTGTTTACTTTCTGCCCTATGAAGCAAGGAGGTGAAGGCAAAGCGGTAGCTGTCGATACCGTTTGGATGCTTCCGCGCCCGGCGGAAGCCGATATAGGGAGGAAGAAATTGCGAAATCCAAGGAGATCAGACTGCTAGATCGAGGTTCGGTGATGGACCTAGCGTGCCCGCGGTGCGACGGCGAGTACCTTCATCACACGGAGGCAGTTTTCTTCAATCGCGGTGAAGACGCGGATTCCGTCGTCAAGATCATCCTTGAGGGAGTGGAAGGAATCCAACGCTTGTTGCCCACGTTTGACGGCAGCGATGATGTCTTCGGGATCGGCGGTCCACGTGAAGGGCCTTGCTTCGGACTGGTTGTGCTGGGCGAGGAAGCGGTTGATGGCGGCCTGGAGGTCGATGACGGAGTGGAAGACGCCGCGTTTCAGACGTCGCTTCGAGAGCTTTGCGAAGAAGCCTTCGACCGCGTTGAGCCAGGAACACGAGGTCGGCGTGAAGTGGAAGGTGAAGCGCTCGTGGCGGCCGAGCCAGGCGCGCACCTTGGGGTGCTTGTGGGGAGCATAGTTGTCGAGGACGACGTGCACGGCCTTGCCGGCGGGAACCTCGGCGCTGATGTGAGGAAACGCCGCGCAGCTTGTCGATGAATCGTGAACTCGATCTCGCCGCCGGGTAGCTCACGCCAGGATTTGACCGCGGTCATGTAGGCGGCGGCCGGCCAGCGATCGAGGAAGGTCCTCGCCGTCCGGCGGGCCTGCTCTATTTGGCTGGGTGAAAGTCTCGCGCGCGAACCCGTCGTCAGCCTTGGCCCGCCGGTGGCGGGCCGCCATCCGGTCAGCCAGGTCTTTCGGGCTTCGGGCCATTACGACAAATCACGGAACAAAAGACGCCTGACGAACACCATGTCTTTAGGCGACGAAAGGGGCGATCAAATGGATAATCAGCTTTGCCCCGCAAACGGCTATGCCGAAATCCGTCACCACCAGCACAAATTGCCGCTCTCGCTCATTCATCTCTGAGAAGATTCTGCGCATATGAACTCCTCCTCCTCGCGCAAAACATCCGCCATCCTGGTTAGTTCCGTTTTTGCAATCGATCATCGGGCGCTAAGCTGCACGCTCTCCGGCATCACCAAGCACCCGATCAGCGCCAGTGTCACACACGCACCGAGCACCTCACCTGCGAGATCGCTGCTGCTGTCGCAAAGGCGCATCCAGCCTGCGAAAAGGGCCAGCGCGGCCCCAAGGTTGAATAGCAGGGTGCCTATCTGGCGAAGCATCCTTATCCGCCCTCGGGTGGTCGCATTGTATGCACTCGTATGCCTCGGATAAGGGCGATACTGATCAGCCGACATTTGATGCGACGCGGGATGCTGCGGTAAAGGCAAAACAAGACGAAATCGACAGGCTCAAAGCGCCGATCGAAGCTGCCAACAATGATCCTGTGATGAAGAGGATGCGGGAAGCAGTCGAAGATGCCGACTGCACCGGCGGCAAGACGTCATCCGGCAACGGTGAAAGCTGTGATCGCTGCGCTCGGGACGACAAATCCGGGCAAAGTGACGGAAGCCGCTATTCAGCGGCTTTATCCGCAGCCGAAAGCCGCGGCAGACCATGACGGCGCTTTCAAAGAAAATGAAACGCCCAACGATAGAGGGCTTTCATCCTGCCGATCCACCACCTTTGCGGCGCCGGACCATTCGATATATGCCGTAGGCGATTCCGAGGATTGGTAGCCCAGCAGCCCCCATCAAAGGCCCTGGAGCTCCATGGACACCGCCACGTTTCCACTCGTGAGCAGACGCGAACAGAGAGCCGTCTTGGAATACGCCACCATGGAAATAAACATACCCCGTGCCGGCGGAGACGATTAGGGCGAAAATAATCCCGAACAAAGGTTTCGTGCCAAGGAACATCTGTCACTCCCGAAGATGGTTTGAGCCTCTGCGCAAGCAACTTGCAGGAGCATAATATACATCAATTCAACCTTCATAAACAACCAATCCTCGATAACATTTAAGCGAGAAGTCCTGGTAAGCGAGAAGCCCTGGCGCCGCCTCTTGAGGCCATCTTAGCCTTCCGACGATCTTTACGTCGGCGAGTTTGCCCGGGCTATGCTCCCAAACGCACCACACCGCTCAGCGGAATATATTCGCCGATGGCGCCGCCTTTACGCACTGAGCCCTGAAATCCTCAGCAATGATGAGTCACTTCGTCCGAAAAAAGTTCAACAGACCAATCCGTCCGGCGCAGCCGCTTCATCGTGAACTCGATCTCTCCGCCGGGCAGCTCCCGCCAGAATTCGACCGCGGTCATGTACGCGGCGGCCGGCCAGTGATCGAGAATTGCCCTCGTCCGGACAAGTCCAGAGTGCACGGCTGCGACCACAGGCGCGACAAGGCTGGATTACATGAACACCGCCGATGACCGCCTTTGGACAGCGCGGGAGCTTGCGGCGTTCCTAGGGTACTCCGAATCGACCGTCACCCGAATGGTTTCTCAGGAGCCAGAGAAGCTTCCGCCCCGCATGCCTCGCTTTGCCGTCCCCGTTGGCTACCGTCCGCCGCCCTCGCTTTGGTGAAGGAAGATACCGGTCCAATCCGGGCCGGTGTCCGGCCGCGTATGGGAAGGCCACGCGCTCATTAATATTCTGTGGATATCGACTGTGCCAAACTGCACCAAACGCGAAAAATTCTCTTGTTATTTCAAAGGTGCTTGGTGCGCTCGAAAGGACTCGAACCTTCACGAATTTCTTCACTGCCACCTCAAGGCAGCGCGTCTACCAATTCCGCCACGAGCGCTAAACGTCGGGTTCAGACCGATCGCCTGACCAATCGACCGCGCCGATTTAACAAAACAATGGTGGGGGGACAAGGCCCGACGAGACCGCCTCTCTTCCGATCAAAGCCCGAACGCACAGCCACCATCCGCATGGATTGACCGGAAATCGGGAAGTTTCCGCGCCCTTTTGATCCAGACGCCAAACCCGGGACTTCAACACCGGTCAGGGCGGCTTTATCGGCGGTCCGGCGCGCGGGGCAGCATTTGTTTAACTTCGACGGCGATACGGTTGCGGTTGACCATCACAACACCGCTGGCGACCGGCAGGTTGTTGGCCAGGATCCTGACCTCGTCCTGCTCGGTGGCGTCAAGCTCGATGATGGCGCCGCGGCTGAGCCGCATGACCTGATGAACGGGCATGGAAGTGGTCCCCAGGACCACCATGAGATCGACGGATATTTTATCGAACGTCGCCACGAAATACAGACTCGCCAACCGTGCGGATTGTTACCATTTCCAGACCACCACGTTATGATTAGCCAATGGTTAATGACCGCCAAACACTCGATTTAAAGCTTGCGGCCTCGCCCGCTGAGCCTGTGGACTGGCGGCAATCCGATGATCCCGTACCCTATCCGGAAGCTGTCGAGGCCATGGAAAGGCGGGTCGCGGCGATTGCCTCGGGCGAGGTTCCGGAACAGATCTGGCTGCTGGAGCACCCGTCGCTTTACACATCCGGCACCAGCGGACGCGAGGCCGATCTGCTGAAGGCCCGCTTTCCGCTGTTCGCGACCGGACGCGGCGGCCAGATCACCTATCATGGCCCCGGCCAGCGCGTCGCCTACGTCATGCTGGATTTAAAGCGCCGCCGGCCGGATGTACGGGATTTCATAGCCCGCCTCGAGGAGTGGATCATCCGCACGCTCGACGCCTTCGGCGTCAAGGGGGAAAGGCGCGAGGAACGGGTCGGCGTCTGGGTGCCGCGCCCGGACAAGGGTCCCGGCCACGAGGACAAGATCGCGGCGATCGGCGTGCGGCTCCGCCGCTGGGTATCGTTCCACGGTATCTCGCTCAATGTCGATCCCGATCTTAGCCATTTCACCGATATCGTGCCCTGCGGTGTCACCGACCCGCGTTACGGCGTGACAAGCCTCGCCGACCTGGGCCTGCGTGTCGGATTGGCCGATGTCGATAACGCTCTGAAGCGCGCCTTCGGCGACGTATTCGGCTCTTGAAGTCTTTGCGCTTTTGTTAGACGGAATCAACACCGCGATCCCGACGGCGCTCATCGGAGCGAGCGCCTAATCAGGCGGCCGATCCATCGGCTTGCCAGCGTAAACAGCCGATGACGTTGCGTCGATCATTGCAATCTGTTCGGCAAAGGGTCGGTAGAAGTCCTTCATGTCGTCGATGGCCAGTTCGCGGCACCGGGCGAGCGCGACCGCCGCCTCGTGCGCATGGCCAGATTCGATCGCAGTCAGCAGCGCGCGATGCAGGCGACTCCATTCGGCAAATTCCGGCGATCCCGCCACTGAATCGTCGCCGACGATCGCGAAAATTTTCGTGGGCCGCGACTTGCCTTTCAACACGATCTCGCCCGCTTCGAGAAGCGCGATCCCTTTGACCCGTCGTGCGACGTCTTCCGAAACTACAAGGTCCGCACTGAGCGCCTTGCTTGCCGACTCGATTCGTGCCGCCACGTTCACAACATCGCCCATGGCCGAGTAATTAAATCGCCTTTGTGATCCCATGTTGCCGACGCAAGCCAATCCGGCATTGATGCCGACCCCGATCCTGACGCGCGAGTCCTCGAAACCACGCGCGGAGAATCCAAAGACGTCGGCGTCGTTGAGCGCACTGAGCGCCGCACGCATCTTGAGCGCGGCCTGACAGGCGCGCGTCGCGTGATCGGGCACGTCGGCCGGCGCATTCCAGAATGCCATGATGGAATCGCCGATGTACTTGTCGATTGTCCCCAGTTCATCCTGTATCGCGTCCGACAGCGGCGCCAGCAGCGTATTGATGAAATCGACGAGTTCCGTCGCGGTCAAGGCTTCAGAAATCGGAGTAAACCCGCGAACATCCATGAACATCACCGAAATATCGCGGGATTCGCCACCGAGGCGCATCTCCTGCGGTGAATTTTCAAGCTGGGTGAGCAGTTCCGGCGCGAGATACTGGCCGAAGGCCTGGCGCACGAACTTCTTCTCCCGATCGGATGCAACGTGAAGCACGCGCTCCACGGCGATATAGACCGCCAGCGCCGCCAGCGACGGGAAGATCGGGTCAACCAACAGTCGAAAATGCGAGAAAGCGATCCACGATCCGGCAAGCCCCGCGGCGAATCCCACCACGCCGGCATAGAACGAGAACCGGGCGCCGAACGTCAGGACAAGGCCGGCGACCAGGGCGCCGAACAATACGGTCAGGACGATTTCAAGTCCGTTGGCCCAATCCGGACGCTCGATGAAGTCCTGCGCGAGGATCTGCTCGATCAACTGCGCCTGGATCGCGACGCCCGGAACCGGCCCGCCCAGAGGCGTCGCGCGTGAATCCATCAAACCCGCAGCCGAGGCGCCGACGAGAGCGATCGCGCCGTCGATCAGCGGCTTCACCGCAGCCTCTTTAGCGGGATCGAGAATGTCTTTCACCGACACGTAACGTTGCGGCCGGTCGCGGCTGAAATAGATGCGGGACTCGCCGTTACTTGTTAACGGCAGCTTGAACGCACCTACCCGCATATCGATCAGCGCGTCGTGACCCGTGTCACTGTCTCCGCTCGATCCGGTCCCTCGCACGATGATGCTTTTCTGGTTCTGAGCGACACGCAGCGCCTCGATCGCAAGGCTCGGGTAAATGCTCACGCCGTCGGAAAACAGCATGGGAGCCCGGCGGACGATGCCGCCGCGATCGTGGGAACTCAGATTGATGCCGCCGATGCCCGCAGCCGCCTCGTTGAGAATCGGCAGGCTCGACACCGTGCCTTGAAACGGTGCAAGCACCTTTGTCGGGTTGACGCCGACAAAGGCCAATCCCGCCCGGACCGGAGGGCGCTTGTCGTTCGCGACGCCGGTGGCGGCAAAACCGAGTACGACCCCGGTCTTGCCGATCGCATCGGCGAACGCCTGATCATGGTCAGGCAGGTTCGCGAGCAATTTCACGGTCTGGTCGAGATCCGGCGCGCCTGAATCCTTCAGATCGTCGGCAAGCCGTGTCGGCGTCGTGCGATCCGGCTCGGAAAAGATGACATCGTAAGCAACCACGCCGGCGCCGAGATCGGCGAGCCGACGGGTCAACGCAGCCAGACGTGTCCGCGGCCAAGGCCACTGGCCGTATTCCGAAATCGAGGCTTCATCGATATCGACGATCCGCACCGGCAGATCGGTATAAGCTCTCGGTTTGAGCCGCTGATAGGTGTCGAACGTACGTTCCTTCAATTCGGTAACGATGCGCGGATCATAAGCGCGGAGCGAAGTAAGCAGCACCAGCGTCGCCAGCGCGGCACCGACCGCGCGAAGATTTTTGTTACGGGTCAGCCGACGCAGACGCGCCCACGCCAGCCTCATCCGCACGCGCAAGATATTGCGCAAACCTGTCTCAGCCTTCATCAGCCCGTCTCGACTTCGAATTCGAGCAGGCGACATGACCGCCGACGCAATCTGAAAGGTTCGCCGGCGCCCGGCGCGCGTCTGCGGGCCTTCCGCGCAAGCCTGGATCGGCGCAATCGAGGGACGACGACAAAGGGTCTTTAGTCCGGTTCAATGTTTCGGTGGCGGCCCGGCAACCCGCAGGCACGGCACATTATAGCGTTTTGGAGCGAAGTGGATACCGGTTCGCATGAAGAAAACGCTATGGGTACGGACAAGGCCCACGATGTCGAGAAGTTGGTGCACGACTTTCACCGTTACGGCCGGACAGGCTGGCGGCGCTTCGCAGGCACCTGCCTTGCCGCACGGCCGGACCGGAGCTGCCGTGCTCGCAGACAAAGCCCATGACAGCAACGTTTTGCACACGATCATCGCCGGCTTCTCGCCGCCGCTATGGTCTGGATGCAATGAATATCGATTGGTCCTAGTGGTCCGATTCTAACATTTGCATCCCGTTGCGGCAGGGGTTTCCTGCAA
>CAZOOO010000165.1:0-7309 GCA_964581435.1 uncultured Hyphomicrobiales bacterium
GCGCCGGTCTCGGCGATGATGCGCTTCTTGCCCATGCGCCGCGCCACCAGGATCTGGCCGAGCACGTTGTTGACCTTGTGCGAACCGGTGTGGTTCAGCTCTTCGCGCTTCAGGTAGACCTTTGCGCCGCCAGCGCGGCCGGAGGCCGCGGAAATATCCCGAAGATGCCCGGTCAGGCGCTCGGCGAAATACAACGGCGACGGCCGGCCGATATAGTCCTTGCGATAGCTCGCCATGTCGCGCCGGAACGCGGCGTCGCCTTTGGCGTCGGCATAGGCCTTCTCGAGATCGAGGATCAATGGCATCAGCGTTTCCGCCACGAAGCGGCCGCCGAACATGCCGAAATGCCCGCGCTCGTCGGGACCGGACCGGAAGGAATTGGGAAGCGAATCCATTGTCACCCTTCGTCATGGCCGGATTTATTCCGACCATCCACGTCTTGCTTGCTGTGAATTCCGACAGAGATTGATGCCCGCGGCGCAGACAAGTTTACGCAGTCTGCGACTGCTCTGCGCGGACATGACGGCTGCCGTGGCTCGCGGAGACTACCCCACATGCGAGGTCGTTTCGCGCAAACTGGTTTCCGCTGCTCGCGCAGCCCGAATAAAATCCCGGATCATTCCGGCATCCTTGACCCCCGGCGAACTTTCCACGCCTGAAGAGACATCGACCCCGCCGGGGCGGGTGATGCATATTGCGTCGTGAATATTGCCTGGGGCCAGACCTCCCGACAGCATGAATGGAATATCGACGGACAGATTTTCCAGAACGCGCCAGTCGAAGGGCACGCCGAGGCCGCCCGGCCGGGTCGCGTCCTTTGGCGGACGCGCATCGAACAGCAGGCGGTCGGCGGTGGCGGCATAGCCGGGCAGCTGCGCAAGATCGGCGGCGGTCCCGACCCCGAGCGCCTTCATCACGGGCAGGCCGAAGAGCTGCTTGATCTCGCGGATGCGGGCGACCGTTTCCTTGCCGTGCAGTTGCAGCAGATCCGGCCGCAGGGCGTCGATGATTCCGGAGAGCGTCGCATCGTCGGCGTCGACGGTCAGCGCGACCTTGCCCGCCCGGCCTTTGACCCGCGCGCCGAATTCTCTCGCGCGCGGAAGCTCAAGATGCCGCGGCGAGGCCGGGAAGAATACGAAGCCCACCATATCGGCGCCGGATTCGAGCGCCGCATCGAGCGTCGAAGGGGTGGACAGGCCGCATATCTTGACGGTCAGGGACATGGTCTCGAATGATCTGGCGCAAACCGGCCACCGGCGGAAAGCGGCCGGTCGCGGCCATCAAGCGCGATAGGCCGTTTCTACAACGTCGCAAGCGGCTTGTCTCGCCTGCGCGCGAGCGTTCTCTTTCCTTGCGGGCCGGAGGATACCGAAGGGCTATCCGGCCAGCCGGGTCAGGTCCGGCAACCGCGACATCTCGCGCGACTCGTAGCGGGATCGCAGGTCGGCCAGTTCCACGCGCGCTTCTCGCGCATCCGTCTCATACTGGCGTGCCGTATGACGCCAGCGGCGCTGCCCGAACCAGGTCGCGACGCTCCCGGCCACCACGCCGAAAATCGCAACCGCGATAATGAGAATGAACAGCGGCAGCGTGACGCTGGGGTCGCTTCCACCGAAGGGGTCGAACGTCACCGTCACCAAACCGCGGTTGGCGAAAGCGAACACGATGAAAAAGATACTGAGCGGAATCAGGATCAAGCCGGTCAGGAATTTGCGCATGATCTCTCTCGCGACGCTGCGTCAGTCGGCACCTATGCTGACAGGTTCGCTTGCCGATTGATAGGGCCGTGCCCCTGAACGTTCCTAAGCGCTCGCTTCGCTCGTCGCATTCTCGCGATTGAGCCGCTCGCGCATTTCCTTGCCGGTCTTGAAAAACGGTACACTTTTCTGATCGACCGGGACGTGTTCTCCTGTACGCGGGTTGCGGCCCGCGCGGGCAGGACGATGTTTGACTGAAAACGCACCAAAACCACGCAACTCGACGCGATCGCCCCGCGCAAGAGCGGCGACGATCTCATCAAGGATCGCGTTCACGATATTCTCCACATCCCGCTGGTAGAGGTGCGGGTTGTGCTCGGCGATTCGCTGAACGAGTTCGGATTTGATCATCGAGGCTAGGGCCCGTGCGTGGGAGGCCCATTTCCGTGAAAATGGTCAGGACTGTCAAGACGCTAAATGCGATTCGAGCCGTTGGAGAAACCGGCCGCGGATGGCCTGCATTGCAGCATCCGCGGTTCCTCGCGGCGTGAAATGCTCGCTCGCGACCGGCCCGGACCTCAGTTCGACGGCGCGGGCTGCCATAATGCCAGCATTCCGTCGAGGTTAAGGCGATCTGCCGCCCGCACGATGCCGGTCTGCTCGACCTGTCGAGCGATGCCGCTCAGTCCCAGCGCGTCGAAAGTCACGGAGGCGGCGGTGCGAAGAAACGTCATATCGGTGAAGCGCGGCGACAACTTGAAATCGCGCACCGGAAGGTCGGGCGCGACTTTCTTTTCCGCCACAAGCCACGCGATCGCGACCTTTTCATCGCCAAGCTGATCGATCAACTTAAGGTCCACCGCCTGCCGTCCGGTGAAAACACGCCCGTCGGCGACTTTCTCGAGCTGCGCGTCGTCCATGCCGCGCCGGTTCCGCACCAGGCCGCGAAACCAGGCGTAGGAATCCTTCACCAGGGCGTCGATCGCGGCCCGCGCCTCCGGACTGGTCGGTTCAAATCCGCTTGGGGCCGCTTTCAGCGGCGAGGATTTCACCGCCTCGACCTGGATCCCGACCGTTTTCAGAAGCTCGGTAAAATTCGGATACTGAAACAGCACGCCGATCGAGCCGATCAACGCAGTTTGCTGCGCGACGATGTGATCGGAGGCGAGCGCGGCGATATATCCGCCCGACGCGCCGAGCCCTTCCACCACCACGACCATCGGTTTCCTGGCCCTCAGGCGCGTCAGGGCTTCGTAAAGCTCTTCGGAACCGGCGGTGGTTCCGCCCGGCGAGTTGATGCGGACGATGACCGCGGGTGCGTTTGATCTTCCGAGTCGCTCCAATGCCTCGACCCGCTTCTGGTCGCTGCGGATCAGGCCGTCGATGCTGACGCGCTGGATCGCGGAGGTGCCGGTCAGCCTGCTGCCCCAGGGCGTGGCGTACACGCCGACTGCGACGACCGCACCGATCGCGATCAAGGCCGACGCCACGCGCCAGAAGGTAAGCTTGCGGCGCAACCTGCGGCGATCGACGATCACGTCGGATTCCATCGACATCGACATTTCTCCTCCATAGCGTTTTCGAGCGAAGCACGTCCTTGGGCCTGATCCCTAGGACGGATACCGGGTCGCGTAAAGAAAACGCGTCAAAACACCGATCTGGAGAATCGCTTCTGATTCAATCAGGCGCGAGAATGCTCCACGATTTCGGTCGGTCACACCGTCGCCGGTGCGGGGCCTTCAAGGCTGGTCAAGCTACACCAATTGCGGCGCAATATGAAGAAAACATGGCCGGTTCCGACCATGCGCCGGACGGTGAACCCGCGCCGGCCTTGTGATTCGGAACTTGTAGATTCGGATCCGGCCAAGGTCAGCGGCGGCGGCGCCGATCAGGCGCGATCAACTCCGGTCGCGGTCCCGACAGCCGCTTGTGCATGTGGACCATGAAAGCCATTCCAAACAGCGGCGTCGCCAGATTGACGATCGGAATCGCCACGAAAGCCGCGATGACGAGGCCGGCCAGAAACACCTGAGAGGCGTTATCGCGGCGCATCGCCTTGGCTTCCGCCGGCGAGCGGAATCGCATCGCCGCGAGTTCAAAATATTCACGGCCGAGCAGCCACGCCGTTGCGACGAAGAACGCGATCACGCCTGCGCCGGCCACGAACACGAACGGCAACGCGATCAGATAGACGAGCAGCGTCAGCAGCGCCGTCTTGATGCCCTCGGTCATGGCGAGGCCGATCGGCAGCGCCCCGCCCGAACGGTCGGCCGGATAATGCTCGCGCTCGACGATCTCCGCGACGTCGTCGACGAACACGCCGGCAACCAGCGAGGTGATCGCAGGCATCAGAAACACCGCGCCGAACACGATGCCCAAGCCTGCGGCGATTGAAAGAATCCAGGCGAGGATATTGAGCGGCGTGTGGAAGGCCGGTCCCAGCACGGTCTCGGCCCAGAGTTCGCCGGATCCGGCAAGCCAGCTCAAAAGCCGTTGCAGTCCGACGGCGGCGACGGCGATCAGCACCAGCGCCAGCCCGATCGCGCGCCACAGGATGGCGCGCATCGGCGGCGAAAGAATCTGCGTAAGGGCGTTGACAGCGGCGCCGATCATGACGGTCAGTTCCCGGTGAACCCCGGGCTCAGATAAACGCAGAGGCGCGCGCCGGCAAGGGCGGCGGACCGGCGCGGCGCTCACGCCTGGGCGGCGTAGGTCTGCGCGCCCGCGAGTTCGGCCGCGATCATGGCGCCGAGCGCCATGTCGCTCTGCTGGCCGAAGCCGTGATGAACAATGCGGCCGTTGCGTCCGATCAGGACGCTGGTCGGCGTGCCCTGCATTGCGTAGCGGCCCATGGTCACCGGCAGCGGGGTGCCGTCGCCCGCGGCATCGACGCCGATCGGGAACGTCAGCCGGTATTCGTGAATGAAGGCTTGAAGCGAAACCGGCGTCATTGCCGCGTGATGTTCGAACACCGCGTGCAGTCCGATCACCTGAAGATCGGTCGCCCTGAACAGCTCATAGGCACGCTGGGTCTGCGGCGTGCCATGCGCGACGCAGCCGGGACACAGCATCTGGAAGGCATGGAGCAGCACCGGACGGCCGCGCAGCGCGGCCAGCGTCAAAGGCTCGGCCGTGTTGAACCATTGCGACACGGCGAGTTCGGGAGCGGCGGCTCCGGCCCCGGTCATGAACGTCCCCGCATTGCACTCACTCCGTCGGAAAGAACCGGCCTGGGCGGTTCGGCCGGTTCGGAAACAAGCGTCGGCGCGCCAGCCCCGACCTTGAACGGGTCCGCTGCGCGCGCCACCTCACCGAGCGGCTTCTGCCGGTCGGCCCAATGGAGCGAGAGATAGTCGAACCCCCGCACGATCGTGGGCTTGACGATCTCGAAATAGGGCGAGATGTCGAAATCGCGCGGCATGTAAAGCGAAGAATCGCGGATGTGCAGGATCTCGCGCCGCGCGGTGCGGCTGCCGGCGCGGGTGATCTTCGGCAGGATCGGATAGCGCACCGCCTCGAACGCCTGCGCGATCAGCGCCGAACAAATCATCTTGGTCGGATCGCCGGAGCCGAACGCGATCATGCGCCGCCGCCAGCGCTGCGGCACCGGCAGCGGAACCAGATAGCGCATCAGATCGACGATGTTCTTGGTATCGTAGCCGAAGCCGATCCGGTTGATGGCATAGCGGCACACCGTGATGCGGTCCTCGTAGGACAGGCCGACCGGGCGGCACAGCCGGGTGTGGTACGGAAAATACTTCGACAGCGGCGCGGTGGTGACGCCCGCGCCGATTTCGGCCTCGATCAGGACGTGCGGCTCGCCGTCGGGTTCGCTGGCGCCGGCGACCGGGCCGACATACAGCGCGGAGTGCGACCATGTCGATTGCGTAAGGTACTTGATGATGCCGGAGATGCGGCTGTTGCCCTCGACCAGGAGAACATCGCCTTCCTGCATCAGGCCGCGCAAGCGTTCCGGATCGCTGGGCGTGAACGGCTCGTATCCCGGAAGCTCCTTCTGGAGATACGCCGCGATCCATTTTCCGACCGTATCGAGTACGAGACCCATGGCAGTCTCTCTCCGCCTTTCGACCTGACCGGTTTTCCCTCCTTACCATGGCCAGAACCCGTTGCAATTTGGTTCATGGCTGCAATCGCGGAGTTACCGTCGATTCACCATGGCGGTTGCCGCAGGCTCATGGATGCGGCAAATTGCCGTGCTCCGAATCCGAAACCCGCCAGCGACCTTCAAATCCGAACAGAACACCGAAAATCCACGATTCCCCGGTGGCTCGGGTTTGGACGTTCTCTCCGGGACACCCAGCAAAAGAGGAAGCGATTTCCTGACCCGCCACGCCGATCGTTCCAGCCTTTTGAACCTTGGAACCATGCCATGACAATGACACGCCGCGATTTCCTGTCGGCGTCCGCCGCCTGTGCGGCAGGAATTGGCATCGGCCGCGCGCGGGCCGCGCCGCTGCCGCGCGACGCCGAGGTCGTCGTGATCGGCGCGGGCGCCGCGGGCATCGCGGCGGCGCGGCGGATTCAGGCCGCCAACCGCACCGTGCTCGTGGTCGAAGCGGCGGACAGGATCGGCGGACGCTGCCACACCGATACCGGGACTTTCGCAACGCCGTTCGATCGCGGCGCGCGCTGGCTGTTTGAACCCGACGCCAACCCGATCATCAGGCTGGCGCGAAGCGCGGGCGCGGAACTGTTTCCGTCTCCGCTCGGCCAGAAAATCCGCATCGGGCGGCGCAACGCCCGTGCGGGCGAAACCGAGCAGTTCCTCGCGGCGCTGATGCGTGCCAGGCGCGCCATCGGCGAGGCGGCGCGCGGGAAGGTCGACGTCGCCTGCGCCTCGATACTGCCCGGCGATCTCGGCGCCTGGGCCGGGACGATCGATTTCGTGCTCGGCGCCAGCGCCACCGGAAAGGATCTGAAAGATCTCTCGGCGATGGATCGGGCGAGCGCGCCCGAGCGCAACGTCGCGATCGACTGCAAACAGGGCCTCGGCGCGCTGCTCGCGACGCTCGGCCACGCCGTCCCCGTCAGTCTGTCGACGCCGGTCAGCCGGGTGACGTGGGCCGGCCGCGGCATCGGAGTCGAGACATCCGCGGGCCGGATCGACACACGCGCCGTCATCGTCACCGTGTCCACCAACGTGCTGACCGCAGGCCACATCCGCTTCACGCCCGAATTGCCGAAGCGCCAGTTCGAAGCGGCCGCGAGACTGTCTCTCGGCAGCTACGATCGCATCGCGTTGTGGCTGCCCAATAATCCGCTGCGTCTTGGGCTCGGCGAGAGCATGATCGAGCAGAGCAGCGACGGAAAGACCGCGCTTCTCGTGGCGAACGCGAACGGATCGTCGCTATGCACGGTTGATATCGCGGGCAGCTTCGGCCGCGATCTGTCGGCGCAAGGAGCGGGCGCGATGACGGCCTTTGCCACGGAGTGGCTGACGAAACTGTTCGGCAGCGATGCGGCGGCCGGGGTGAAGCAATCCGCCGCGACCCGATGGAATGCCGACACCCATGTGCTCGGGGCGATGTCGGCCGCGGAACCCGGCGGCCATCCGTCGCGGAAGATCCTGATGGAGCCGCTGGGCAACCTGT
>CAZOOO010000166.1:0-7282 GCA_964581435.1 uncultured Hyphomicrobiales bacterium
CTTCTCGCGTTCGATGCAAACTGGGTAGCGAATGTCAAATCCACTCCACTAGCCTCGCAGCGAATGCCGCCTATGCTAGGGAGAAAATGGGAGCGTGAAGATGAGCGATGAGAATGATGCCGAGAACGGTGCCGATAACGATGCCGAGAGGCAGATACGGGAGATACTGGCGCGCTTCAGCGATGGGCCTGAGAGCAAGGACGCGAAGGTGCAGCAGGTGAAGGACACCCTGGAGACATTCCTCGAGAACGGGCCCGGCACGCGCGAGGAGCGGCAGCTGATCGTGCTCGATAAGCTCCTTCTGATAGACGCATCGTTCAAGGACTTCCGGAGCAAGCGGAACTAACCGCACGGGCTTGGACCTTCGTTCTTTCGAGACGCAGTGCAGTGCGGAGCGGTTTCCCGCTCCGCACTTGATCTGGTCAGGTCCGGACTTGCGTATCGCATAGCGGTTGGTGACGTCGAGGTCCAAAAGAACGGCATCGAACGCCTCGGCCGGAGCGAGCGCGCCAACCTCCTAATACACATGGCCGATGACCGACTTCGGAACGCCCTCCCATTTGTGACCGCCCGCGCTGTTATGGCTTTCTCGAGGATGATGTCTTACGAGTAGCAAAAGTTGGCAATGATGCTCCTGGCGGTCGTGTCGGTCAGCAGATAATCGATGAAGTCCTTGAGGATCTGCGTGTCAGTGCCAGACCGACCGGATATATTGATCCCAGCGCCATATTGCACAAGTTGATCATGCACTGGCGATGTGTTCCAGGGATATACATGGTGATAGGCCCCGGTATGTTGCTGCTCCAACCCTCTGACAGACTCTTGGTTCGGCGACAAAGCCATACTTACCATATTGGACGCGTGCATAATTAAGGACTATCCGCTGGTGGATTTTTCGTCCCTCCTCCCACAACCTTATCGTATAGGTTCTCGTAATTTGAGAGGATGATCGTGCGATCGTTTCAACGCCTTGCTATGGGCATGGCATTCTCCGCGGCGATAGCGGTAGGAGCGACCAGCGTCTGCGCCGACGACGAGCCGCTTGGCGTTCGACTAGTCAATCAAATGAACACACTCTACGGTCAGCATGCGGGCATTCGCGCGAACCACGCCAAGGGCGCTGTGTTTGAAGGTATCTTCACGCCGGCGCAAAACGCCGACACCTTCAGCTCGGCAGGCTTTCTCAAAGGCTCTTCCACGCCGGTAGTCATTCGCTTCTCAAATGCTGGCGGCGTCCCTGATGCGCCCGATACCCACCGTTCGACCGGCGGTATCCGCGGCATGGCCATCAAGTTCCTCCTCTCGGACGGCGGCGAGCAAGACATTGTCTGTATATCAGCCAACGGGTTTCCGGTGGCGACCGGAGAGGATTTTCTGGCTCTGCTCCAGGCCGTCGGTGCGAGCGGCCCCAATGTGCCCAAGCCGACACCGCTCGATAAATTCTTGTCGACCCACCCAACTGCATTTGCATTCGCCACCACGTCTCGGCCCGTGGCTGTCAGTTACGGCACGCAACCGTTCTTTGGCGTCAATGCCTTTAAGTTCACCAACACGGAGGGAACGAGCAAGTTTGGCCGCTACCGCATCGTACCGGAAAGCGGCCCTGCCTACGTAACCGACGAGGAAGCGGCGAAACGTCCTCCGAATGCGCTAGCGGACAATCTGCGCAAATCGCTCGAAACAGGACCGGTCAAGTTTCACCTTTTGGTGCAGGTTGCCACGACCGGTGATTCAACCACGGACGCCACTAAAATCTGGCCGGAGAGCCGGCCCACAATAAAGCTCGGCGAAATTGCCGTCGTCAAGGCGTTGGATACGAAGAAGATCGAGAACAAGCTGCTGTTCCTTCCGACGAATGTGACGACGGGCATCGAACCTTCGGATGACCCTATCATTAAGACGCGCACCGAGGCGTACGCCGAATCGTTCGGTCGCCGCACCAAATAGATCATCCGATCGCCGCGGAATCGGTCGGGCATATCTCCACTGGCGGGCTTTCGAGCATCCTGGAGCGACGGGCTCAGATAGCGTCGGTGGAATGCGCGGTTCGGCGATCCAATCGAGTTCGCGTGCCTTCTCTCCTGTCATTGAGGCCTGACGATCTTAACCTTCTGGCCCGATTGCGGCACGAGAGGTGCGCGGTTGTTCAGAAAGCCAGCCTCCATCTTCGCGCAGCAATTACAGGCAACCGCACGCACATCATTGCCACTCCGTTTCAGATCTCTTTAGCGCCGTCCCTCTCTCCTCAAGCCAGAGCCTTATTTCCGACGCTGTTACGGTGCCGACACCGGGTTCGGCCACGATTTCGGCGCACATTCGGATGGCGGCAATGCGTTATGGCTTGATTTATGACTCGCATCGGTTGCAACTGAAGCGATCGCCGAAGGGGAGTGCGAGATGCATATCAACCGTAAAGACTACAGGACGGGCTTGCGCATATGCCGCCCTTGCAGCGCCCTTCTGCTGCTCGGACTTTCAGTCTCGCCGGCCTTGCCGGCTGACGCCAGAAGCGACGTGCAGCAAAACACCACGGTCACATGCTCAAGCGGATTTCTGCCGGCAGCGGGGTCCACGACCAGTCCTCCCGACCTCGTGGTCAACGGCGAGTGCCACGTCAAACCCGACCAGACCTACTACTTCGAGAACGTCAACGTTCTCGACAAAGGCCAGCTCGTGTTCGACGAGTTTGGCCAAACGATCAACGCGACCGTCACCCACTTTTGGGCTCAATCGATCGTTGTCGAGAATGGAGGGACAATTGCCGCCGGCACTGCTAGGCAGCCGTATGGGAACACTGGCAGTGTCCTGACAATCCATCTCTACGGCGCGGACCGCAACGCCAGCGGTCCCGCGCTCGGCGCGCTTTGCCGGACAGCGCAAAACGCCGATACCGGCCCTTGCGGCATTCCGGCTTCAGCGTGGCACGATAACGGCAAGACCAGGCTCGCGCTGCCCGGCGGCGTCTCCGACTTCTTCTACCGCTACGGCCCGCTGCACGGCGACGGCAAGTGCTCCGACGGATCGGTCTGGTCGAGCACGTCGCCGTGCGATGACGACCGGAGCAAGCAGGTCGGATATTTCGGTTACAAGGTTCTTGCCGTCTCCTATGGCGGAAGCCTCGAACTCTGGGGCGCGAAAGGCTCATGCAATTCGCTTGGCTGCGCCGATTCGAAGCTGACTCACCCAAGCTGGACACGTCTGGACGGCTCGCTCGCGGCAGGAGGCGGCACGGGCAAAAATGATGCGATCGTCGTCGCGGGTGCGAGCAACGAGCACCCGGAAAACCTCTCTCTCCAGGGCGGCGATCAGATCGTCGTCACGACGACCGACTATCTGCCCGGGCATTCTGAAACATTCATTGTCAAGGACGCCAGCACGGGCCCTTCCAAGGGGCGGTGGCTCATGTGGATACGGGGCGATCATCCTGCCCAGTGGCCGCACAACGGCGAACGCTATGCGCTCACCGACAGACTGGAGCCGTCGCAAGGACGCCTCGACCTTGATCCCGATCTGGTCAAGAACGGCGTCGAGACCCGCGCCGCCGTCGCCATCCTCAATCGCAGCATCCGGATCGTGTCCGGAGGGGACAAACCGGGAGAGGAGTTTCCGGCCTCGACGCCGGAAGCGCCCTGTGTCGCCCAGGACGGCAAAGGGCCGTGCTATTCGCTCGGCGGCCATGTCGTGTTCCGGCAGGGATTCAAGGCGGTGCACGTCAAGGGAGTCGAATTCAAGGAACTCGGGCAAGGCGGGCGGATGGGACATTATCCCGTCCATTTCCATATGGCTCGCCAGACGCCGGAAGGAACCTACGTGCAGGATTCGTCGATCAATGAATCGATGACCCGCTGGATCGTGCTGCACTCGACGCAAGGCGTTTTGCTGGCCGGCAACGTCGGCTACAAGTCGATCGGCCATGGGTTTTATCTTGAGGACGGCACCGAGACCGACAACCGCTTTTACGGCAATCTCGGAATTCTCGCGCGCGCCGCGGTCGCCAATGACCAAAACCCGCGACGGATTCCCGGGATCCTCGCCGCCAATGAAGACAAGAAGCCCGTCCCGAAATTTCCATTCCTGACCGACTCGGCCTATCCGTCGGTGTTCTGGATCACGAACGGCTGGAATGAGTTCATCGGCAATATGGCGGCCGGCGCCACCGCCTGCGGATCGGCCTATTGGTTCGTCCCGGTCTGGAACAGCGACAGGCCGGACGTGATGACTCCGAACAATAGCCCCGATCAACGGCATATGAAGTGGTCCGGCTATGCCGGCCTGCAAAAGGACGGCGCCTATCGAGGCTCGACGCCGCTCAAGGCGTTCGTCGGCAATTTCGCCACATCGACGATGATGTCGTTCCAGACGACCGGCGACGCGCCGGAGTGTTCGGGCGTCCTCAAGCCTGCGTCCCGTGCGGCGCAGGATAAGACGGCGGATGCCGCGCAGGGCGGCGCTGCCACCAATGCTTTGGTCGCGGTTCGCAGCCATGCGCCGGACCCGAACGACAACGAGGCCGACGATCACTATTATCCGCATGCGGTCGGCGGAAACCGGCACGCGACGGCCTGCAACAGGAGGGACGACGGCACCTACGATTGCGAGGGCGTCAAATTCTGTGATCCGGGCCATCCTGAAAATTGCGCTGTAACCGTCATCGATAAGTTCACGTCGATGTTTCATTGGGCCCAGCACAATGTCGCGGCCATCTGGCTGCGCAATCAGTGGTATCTCGTCGTCAACAGCGTGCTGTCGGACGTTCAGAACGGCGGCCTGACTTTCATCACCGGCGGCGATTACACCCATGCGTCGGTGATCCGCGGCTATTGGGCGCTCGCGCGCAAGAACGTTTTCATCGGCCATTCCCAGCCGCAGGACGACGCCCATGCCTTTGCGCTGGACGCGGGCCCCTTCAACGCGCGTTCGAAGCTGCGTTGCGACTGGCAGGTGGCGGGTCTTTCGCCAAGCAATTATTGTCTCAGCGCGAAAGAGGGCGTCTCCATTCCGCTGATCAATTTCGACTCGGGCCAGCGCCTGTTCAACATCTACGATGGTCCCGCCTATCAGGATTCCAACGCTTACCTCGACATCACCAAATCAGATTGTCCCGTGACTGGATCGAAGACCGATCCGGGCTGCATGTATGGCTCAGGCGTGGTCCTGGGCGTCACCAAGGATCCGCTGAGCGGGCAATGCTATCTGCCGAACGCGGCCATCGGCTGGAAACAGAACAACGGCTTTTTCTATCCGCCCGCTTTTCACTCGGCGAATCTCTTTTTCAGCAATGTCGACATCCGTCATTTCGTATTCGATCCCCTGTTCAAGGCGCCTGACGGCGTGTCGGAAAAGCAGGATTTCGGTCAGGGCGGCACCTATCTTACGGCGACCTCCGGCCCGAATGCGGTGTCGAACTTCTATTGCACCAAGACGGACAACATGTTCGACGGCTGGAGCGGGATCGACCGCCAGACGGAGCTCACCGATGACGACGGGACGTTGACGGGACTCATCAGTTCGAAGCCCGGCGGCGAGACGGTGTCGATCAACGAGGATCAGTTCTTCACGGCCAAGCTTGAAACCTCGGAGTGCAAATCGAACCTGCGAGTGAGCCCGTCACTGGTATGTCCGCAGAAGCCGCTGCCGCCCGCGTCAACGCCATCGACCGCAAAGACCAGTCCATATGACTACGTGGCCACGGCGATCGCGCCGGGATGCTCGGAGAAGTCCCCACCCGATCCGTTGAAGCCCTACGGCCGCTGCGGAGACACGCCTGATCTCGGTCAGGGAGGCGAGTGGTCGAGCGAGTGCTCCAACGGGGCCTGCTACGGCGTGCCGCTTTACCGCCAGTATCTGACCACGTCCGAGCAAGGTCACTGGCAGACCAACGGCTGCGCCGGCAACGCCAATACGCCCGCCTGCCGCTGGCCTTTCATGCGCATGGGCGGCCAGAACATGTATCAGCGCGAAACGCTGACCGTGAATAACGGTGTCTATTACGTCGATACGTCCGTTTCCAAGGCCACGCAGAACACGGAGAAATATACCAAGATGCCGCAGACGCGGGACGTGAATGTCTTCGCGCCCGGCCAGACCTATTACATGTTCTTCCTCTATGCGAAGCCGGGCACGGCCCAGACCTATCAGATCTATGTCGGCGAGGGCTTTGATACGGGAACAGTGAAGCCCGTGCGCGGAAGCCTGGCAACGGCGCCTATCAAGTTCAGCCCGGACTCCGCGCCCGATGCGGGGAAGTGGTTCACCGTAAAAGGCGTCTCCAAAGGCGTGCTGACGATCGAGACCAATTTCGCCGCTCAGTCCGAACTCGATCCGCGACAGCAGAAGAACGGTCTCTGCGGCCCGGCGACCTTCTGCGGCTGGAAGCCGGACGGCAGCTGCGGCTCGAAGCTGGCGAGCGCCGATCCGGGTAAGGAGCCCTTGCTCGCCGCGGATCCGGCGCTGGCCAAGGAAGCGGACGCGGTTTGCCGGACCTGGGCGGTCAAGGATCTCGATTGCCCGGCGGAGGGATGTTTCGGCTTCGCGTTCACGCTTCCAGCCGGTTTCAAGGCGCAGGACCAGGGGCAGGCGGCGCGCCCGACGCCGGCTGCGTTTCCCGCGACCGGCGAGTTCGCGACGCGTTTCCTCAACACCAAAATCGTCCCCGACAACGCAAGCCATGCCCGGGACGGGGTCGAGACGGAGTGCTTCTATCCGAAACTGCCCGGCAGTTGTCCGGCACAATAGCTCCGCTCATCACTCCGGAGTAAGTCAATGTCGCGGCGCATTCGCCAACGGTAGTGATGGGCGCTGAACCGGATGCGCCGTTGCGGCAAGCGGCCGAGGCACTCAACTGCATCCTCGTCTATGCCCTCGTGCCCAACAGCACGCTCGAGGAGGCCGTGCGAATGCGCGCACGCACGATCGCCCTGCGCGATCTCGGCCGCGTTGCGCACGCCATGAAGCTGGAGGGGCAGGGCACAACGGACGCGCTGATCTGGAAACGCAGATCGACACCTATATTAGCGACACGCTGCGCGAGCGCGATCTCTGGGACCAGCCGTGACGGACCTCTTCCAAGAGCCCGAGGACGCGACGCCCTTGACGCCCGCGGAGCGCGAGGGCTTGCGGCAAGCTAGTGGAGTGGATTTGACATTCGCTACCCAGTTTGCATCGAACGCGAGAAGCGAATGTCAAATCCAAAACTCCACTAGAAACCCATATTTGCTAGTGGTCCTTTGATTGTCAATCGGCTCGCAAATTTGACCCTGTATCGGCGTCCGATTTTGACCCT
>CAZOOO010000167.1:0-7241 GCA_964581435.1 uncultured Hyphomicrobiales bacterium
TGCCTTTCGCGCTGCCGATCGGCGCGGCCCACGGCATCACCACCTTGCAGCCCGCTTCGACCAGCCGCATCGCGACGCCGAGATCCTCGGTGCAGTAGGGGAACACCTCGAAGCCGTCGCTGATGAGGATCGACGCGGCCTCGACCAGGCCGATCACGTCGGGCTGCAAGGTGTCGTTATCGGCGATGACCTCGAGCTTGATCCACGACGTGCCGAACAGTTCGCGCGCGAGTTTTGCCGTGGTGACGGCTTCGCGAACGCTGCGGCAACCGGCGGTGTTCGGCAGCACCGTGACATCCAGCTCGCGGATCAGCGACCAGAACGCGTCGCCGGTCTTGCCGCCCGCGGTCTCCCGCCGCAGCGATACGGTGACGATCTGGCTGCCCGCGGCGCGGATCGCGTCCTGCATGGTCCTGGGCGACGGATACAGTGCCGTGCCGATCAGGAGGCGGGAGGAGAATTCGCGATCGTAGAGTTTCACCATGGAAGGATTGGCAGACGACATCATCCTCACCCTCCCTGCCGCGGCGTGATGATCTCGATCTCGTCGCCACTCTTGAGCGCCGTATCCGCCCAGCGGCTTTTGGGCAGTACGTCGAAATTCAGGGCGATCGCGACATGCATGCTCTCGTAGTCGAGCTCGCTCAGCAGCGCATCCACGGTCTGCGCCATGACCTCGCGCCGTTCGCCGTTGACGGTCACCTGCATCCTGTCACCCGCATCGCATCACCTCGTTGTCGATCTCGCCGCGCGCGACATAGCCGAGCGTCAATTCTGCCAGCGCCGGCGCCAGCAGGAAGCCATGACGGTAAAGCCCGTTGACGGCGATATGATCCTTGTCGATCGCGATGCGCGGCAGGTTGTCGGGAAAGGCGGGCCGCAGGCCGGAGCCGATCTCCACGATCCGCGCTTCGCCGAACGCCGGATGCACCGCGTAAGCCGCACTGAGCAGTTCCAGCGCCGAGCGCACGCTGACCCCGTCGTCCTCGCGCTCGATCGAGGTGGCGCCGATCATGAAGCGGCGGTGCTCACGCGGAATGATATAGAGCGGCCATCGGGGATGCAGGAGCCGCACCGGACGCGACAGCACGATCTCGTCGGTCTCGACGATGATCTCCTCGCCCTTGACGCCCCGCAGGTCCGCAGACGTGTCGCGCGCGGCGAGACCGCGGCAGTCGATCGCAAGACCGTCGGTTGCAAGCCCCTTAATGCCGGCTGCCTTCGGCGCGCTGCCAAATTTAATCCGGCCGCCGGCGGCGCGGATGCGTGCATGAAGTTCAGGCAACACGCGTCGCGGCTCGACATGGCCTTCGTCCGGAAAGAACAGCGCTTCGCGAAATCGTCCGTCGAGCGACGGTTCGAGCCTGCTCACCTCATCGCGCTGAAGACGTCGATGTCCCGAGGTCATGCGCGCGAAACGCTCGAAATCCGAGCGGTCGCGCGGATGCGCTACGACAAGAGAGCCGTTGAAAGGCGTATCGGGAACATGCTCGCGCCACAGCGCGAGCGAACGAAGACCGAGACGAGTGATAAGTGGTTCGGACACCTCGGATTCGCACCACGGCGCCAGCATGCCGCCGGCCCAGCGGCTGGCGGCGTGCATCATGGCTTCGTCGCTGCGTTCGTGAAGCGTGACCGCGCGTCCGGCCTTGGCGAACAGCAACGCCTGCCACGCGCCGGCAATACCTGCGCCGATGACGGCGATCGGAGGCGGTCTCCGCATTTCCCGCGTCTTCTGAAGCATCCCTGTCCCTTCGCCGGCATGACCCGGATCAGGTTCAAAGGGTCACCGCGGTCCCTGCAATCCGTCTTCGGATTACGAGCTTGCGGTATCTCAGCTCCCTGACGGAGCACCCCTCGGAACGTCCCTAATCTAGACCGAAAGGCACGGGTGTCAACGCGCGGCAGACGCAATCGTCGATAATGGAGCGGTTCCGCGATTCTGCCTGCGCGCCCGACGCGTCTCGATGGATGACGGCGAGCTTACGGCGGCGGCGAAGCGGGCGGGCGCATGCGGCTTGCGAACACAGTTCTGCAAGCCGGGTTGCGCCGGGCTGCGATGAATCCCGTCAAGTTGCAGCTCAGCGCGGCGCGATCGACAGCGGCGCGCCGGGCAGTCGTGCGTCGGCGCTCATGGTCCCATGCCCGGCGTGCTGGAGCCGTTGCCGCTTCGCCGCGTAATAGTAACCGCCGGCGTAATAGGCCACCGCGCGATCGTGATTGCCGTTGGCCAGCCGGTATGCGCCTGCAAGATACTTCACTGCATAGGTGAGGTTGGTTTCGGGATCGAGCAGGCCTTCGGCGGTGCCGGTGTAGCCGAGGCCGCGGGCGGTCGCGAGCTTGATCTGCATCATGCCGTAGTTTCCGCGATGAACCGCGCGCGGATTGTAGCGGCTTTCACGCATGATGACGCGGTGGACCAGGTCGACGGGAACGCCGTTTGCCTGCGCATGCGTCGTGACCATGGCTGCGTATTCCGCGCGTTGCGCGGTCGACGGCTGCGGCCATGCCATCGCAACAAAAACAAGAAGCGGACCGAATTTGCGGAGATTTGTCACGAGCCCCCCTTCATGATCAGCCTTTCCTGTCGCCTCAATCGCGCCTTTCCTATGGCAAAACCGACCCGATGGCAAAACCGGGTGTGATGCCGAAGGAACCCGTTCTTTGCAGAGCGTCATAAATTTGCCGTGAGGCACGGAACAACGCGATTCCCGGCGGGTTGCGCTCGCTGCAATATGCGCAATCCGCAGAGAGCAAAGCAGATGGGAGAAGCGTGTCATGGCCGCTGCCGTATCTGATGACTTGCCCCACCGAAATCCTTGTGCTCAGTGCGGCCGCCTGATCGCCGCGCCGATCTGGTTTGAGGACGGACCACGCCGGACATCGTATCTCTGGCAATGCGTTTACTGTGGCTACCAGTTCGAAGCGGTCGCCTTTTTCAACCGGACGAACGACGAGCCGTGCGTGAGTGCGGCCTGAAGGCGTCGTTCCGACTGGCTTCGCCGGTCCTTCGGGAACGGCGGCGCCGTCGTATTGTCGGCGCCTGCAATGACGCATCGCTGGCGCGATAATTCGAGAATTTATCTGCGATGTTCAGAGGAACGACTTCCGGCGTCGTTGGTTCTTGCCACTCATTTTAAACTGAAGGAGACGTGCTGATGATCTCGAAACATATGACGGCCGTGTTGGTTGGTTCCGCGCTGCTGGCGACGGCGGCGGTCGCTCAGACGCCGAACGCCACGACCAATAACAGCATGAATGCTCCGGCCGCTACGACATCGTCAGCGTCCGGCTATCATGGCGCCTGGCGCTCGTCGAAGATGGTGGGCCTCAACGTCTACAATGATTCCAACGAGAAGCTCGGTTCGATCAGCGATCTCCTGCTGGACAAGAATGGAAATATCCATGCTGCGGTAATCGGCGTAGGCGGCTTCCTGGGCGTCGGCGAGCGTCTGGTCGCGGTCCCCTTTGAGAAGCTGAGGTTTGTCGACATGCCCGTGCAGTCCACGTCAGCCTCGGGAAGCAGCACGAGAACCACCACGGGCTCTTCGACATCCGCGCCGGCTACGACGAACACGACGAACACGATGAACACGGACAAGAGTTCATGGTATCCCGATCACGCGGTCTTCAGCGCGACCAAGCAACAGCTGGAGTCGATGCCTGAATTCAAGTACTCGACCTGAGCCGCCAGATAGACGGCGGAACGATAACGCGCCCGGTTTTGCCGGGCGCGTTTATTCGACTGCCTGAAGCGGCCGGCTTCGCTTTCGGGGCGGGCAAGCCGGATTGACCGGCCCTTACAATGCCGGCAGTGCCTTGAGTTCGACGTTCACCGTGCCTGTCGCTTCGGCGATCACGCGCAGTGCCGTGGAGTCAAACGCGATGCTTGCGAGCTTGAGGTTGCTGATCTCCGCCGTGACCCGTGCTCCGTGCTCGTTTCTCTGAAGGTCCGTGATCACCGTTTTGATCTTCTCTCTCGCGTCCGATGCGAATGGTTTGAGGTCGACGACGGCTCTCTCAGCCAAGGCGCGCTCCAGGTAGGGCATTGCCGTTTGTGCGGCGGCGCCGAGCAGGCCGAACGCGGCTTCGGATTCGATCGCAAGCTTGATGTCTTTCAGGCGCAGGATCTGTCGCGCCTGATCGAGCACGGGGCGGCCCCAGATGTGGATCGTGGCCTCGCCGCCGAAACCGAACCAGCTCTTCTTCTCCCTCGCATCAACCAGAAGCGAGATCAGAAGCCGATCGCCCGCGGCCGCGACGCTCACCTGTTTGACGGTGACATCGGCCGCGCCGCTGCCATCTTCGGGGAATGTCTTGCCGGCGAGCTGTGCTTCGATGACTTTGTTGATGTCGGTGAAGGGCATGTCGATCGGAACGCCGATGTTCAGTCTGCCCGTCGTGGCCGGCTTAAGGGCAAGCGTCGCAGGAAACGGACAGTCCGGTTTGGTCGCAGCGGTCGTGATTCTCGTCTCGGCTTCGATACCGATTGTCAACGTGACATTGCTGGCGTCGATGCGCGGCTGAGCTGCGATGGCGCGAACCGGTTTCAGTTCGAGATAGAGGTCCTGCAGCCCTGCCGCGCCCCGCAACGGGATCGAGCGGCACATCTGCGTCCATTGCTGCCGCGCGTTGCGCTCCAGAGCGGGATCGTTGCGAATGCGCTGTTGCAGGCTTGCGATCTGTTCGTTGACGGCCCTGTCGATGACGGGCTTGACCTGTGACGGCACGTTGAGGCGTCCGCCCGCGACCGAGAGGTTGGTGTCTCCAAGATTGACCTGCGCGGTCATGCCGGGGTCGATGCGCCAGTTCTCGGCCAGCGTCGGCCGGGCCGTCATCACGACATTGCCCTTGATCTCGGCATTGGCGTTCAGGTTCTTGATGTTCACGCGGCCGACATGCTTGGCGATGTCGCCGCCGAGTACGCCGGCGAGTGCGTTGCCGACCGCATCCTGGGCGTTGGCCGACAGCGATCCGGTCACCTTGACGGCGCCGGTCAACGGCGTCGACAGCGACAGCGCGTTGTCGGCGCCCGTGGCGCTGATCGCGCCGCGGGACGCGGTCCATCCGATGTCTGCGTTCTGAAGAATCTGCGCCGCCGGGTTGTCGGCCTTGCCGGCGAAGTTGCGCGGAGCCGCGCGCTCGGCGGCGTCGCGAATGAGCGTCAGCGGTATCCTGACCGGTACAACGATGCTCGAACTGCGGTTGACGGCGGGCAGCGGCGGCAATGCCGCAAGCGCGGGTTTGTCGACTCTGCGCGGCGACAACCAGTCCATCGCCTTGAGACTGACGAGAAACGAGACTGCAAGGACCCCGATGCCGAGCAGGATGATCTTGAGGTTGAACCCAGGCCGCATTGGCTCCCCGACTCAATTGCCCGCAGATGAGCCTACAGGCAGCGGGCGCAGGATTCCACCGCCGCGCGGCAGCGGCGTGCCGGCCGATGCACGTCGCGCATCAGGGAAACGGAGAGCCTTTCAAACGACTAGAAAACGCCCAGCACGATCGCGCCCACGAAGGCGAGTGCGACATAGGCGGTTACGATGCCCATCCGGCCTGCGAAAGTCATGCGATGACCTCCACGCCATTGGCGGGTAACGCGACGTTCCGCAATCGGTTCCGGTCTCGCTTCCCATTTTCTGTCGTGCAGCGCGGCGACGTGGTTAAGAATGGTTGAAAGCAACCCGTTGAAGAAGCTTTAAATAAATTCGTCGAACGTGCGCGGATGACGCGCAGAGTTGCCTTGTATTTCGTCGGCTCCCTCGTCCTCGTATCGTTGGCCGGTTGCGGGCGCGGTCTTTTTCAGACGGCGGAGCGTGAACCGTGGCGGGCCGAGGCCGAAGCCGCATGTCTGAAATCCGGCGAGGTCAGGGAAAGCGCCGATCTCGTGCGCATCCGTCCGATCAACGGTCCCGGAATCTGCGGTGCGGAATTTCCCCTGAAGGTCTCGGCGCTTGGTGAAAGCCCCGCTTACGGCTTTGCCGACGAGGATCTCAGACCCCCCGCGTCGATCGGCCGCCAGCCGCGCTGGCCGATCGCGCAGCCCGCCTCTCGGCCGCCGCCGTCACAATACCCCGAAACACCGGCTCCCCGACCCGCCTATAGCGGCGGATCGAACGGGCCGGTGTCGCTGACGGCGCCCGGCAGCTATTCGGCCGAGGGCAGGATCGAGTTGCCGCCGGAAGGCAGCGCGCCGTATACGGATCACGCAGTGCCGAACGACCGTTACGGGCGGCCTTACCCGGACCCGCAATCCGGATCCTACGGCGGCTCACGATCCTCCGCATATCCGGCAACGCCTGCGCGAGATTCGTCACAGGATCCGTCGCTGAGCCTCGGACCTGCGCGCGGGACCGTCACCAGCGCCGTCGGTCCGGTCGCGGTGAAGCCGGCCGCGACGCTTGCCTGCCCGATCGTCTCGGCGCTCGATCGCTGGATGGCGGATGCGGTGCAGCCGGCGTCGATGCGCTGGTTCGGCGTCCGGGTGGTCGAGGTCAAGCAAATCTCGGCTTATTCCTGCCGTGGCATGAACGGCAATCCGCGCGCGCACATTTCCGAGCACGCCTTCGGGAATGCGCTGGATATCGCCGGGTTCATGCTGGCGGATGGACGGTACGTTTCGGTGCAGCGCGGCTGGAAGGGTCTGCCGGAAGAGCAGGGTTTCCTTCGCGACGTGGAAGCGTCGGCCTGTCAGCGCTTCACCACGGTGCTGGCGCCCGGCTCCAACGTCCATCACTATAATCATATCCATGTCGATCTGATGCGCCGCGCGAGTCGCCGCACGGTCTGCCAGCCGGCTGCGGTATCGGGCGAGGAAATTGCCGCGCGCGCCGCCACGCGCGGTTCGTACGCCAGCCGCGAGCCGGCTGTCACGGGATCGCTGGGCCGCGGCAGGAACCGTTCGCACAATTACGCCAGCGACGCGGACTACGACGAATAGCGGCGCAGAGCGCGGGGTGTCTTATTCGCTGCTGTTCGATTTTCGGCGGAGTTGAACTCTGGTCTTCTCTCCACCCGCCGCGCGTTTTCGTTGGCGAGGGGTCCGGCGCGCCGGACCCCTCAATTTATAGTGAGATACGCTTGCCTCGGGTGAGCCGTGAGTTCACCTCGGTTCAAAACGCCTTGCGGATATCAGCCAGCCTGTAAGCCGGGTTCTGTAGGGCACCGCGCACTTGCGCGCGCGATGCGTGACGGCCATTCCTCTGGGACAACGTTTGCACGTTGCCTCATGCAACCTACCC
>CAZOOO010000168.1:0-7100 GCA_964581435.1 uncultured Hyphomicrobiales bacterium
AGCAACTTTATGATTCCAGTGTGGTTTAGGTTCAGAAGTTCGCTTGACGGACTCGATGGGGCAATGAAGCGAACTTCTGAACCACCACACTAGGGTGTCCCGGCCATGGCGGTTCGCGCACCTTAATCCAAGTTGTATATAGTCCAGCCAACAACTGGATTCGGGCGTGGCTCCCGGACGACCTCGGAAGGCTCAGGTGCAGTTGGAACATCGCGCAGGCCAACCGCCCGGAGATCGTTATCCCTGTCGAGGAAGAATGAAGACGTACTTAAGGCAATTTGAGCGCCAGCCCTCCAGCATCGGAGGTGGCGGCAGTTTTTCGGAGGAAACGATGTCCAGCCCTGCCCCCGTCACTGACTGGGTCCACGATTTTGACCATACTGATCCCCGCTGGACAGAAAATCCTTACCCGATCTGGGCCGACCTGCGCGCCAAATGTCCCGTCGCTCACACCAACCGCTTTCTCGGAGTCTACCTGCCGACCACATATGAGGCGGTGAAGGAAATCTCCTGCGACACCGAGCATTTCTCGTCGCGCCGCGTGGTGGTTCGCAACTTCCGCCCGGAGCCGCCGCCGCCGGCGCCGCCGATCACATCGGACCCGCCCGCGCACAAGCACGCCAAGCAGATCCTGCTCCCGCCATTCGCGCCGGAAGCCGTGGCGAAGCTGAAACCGAGGATACGCGCGATCTGCAATGAACTGATCGACGGCTTCATAAACGAGAAAGGCTGCGACGCGGCGGCCCGCTATACGAGATACATTCCGACCCGGGCCATCACTATCATGCTGGGCGTGCCGGAAGAGGACGGCGATCTCTTCATCAAGTGGATTCACGAGATACTTGAAGTCGGCCTGAATGACGACGCGGCGGTGATGCAGGCCGTTCGTGAAATGGTCGGCTATTTCGCCGGGCAAATCGAAGCAAGAAAGAAACACCCGACCGACGACCTGATCGCGACCCTGATGAATGCGCGGGGCGAGGACGGACAACCGTTGACGGACATGCATGTCCAGGGCGCGCTGCGGTTGCTGCTGGTGGCCGGCATCGACACCGCGTGGGGCGCCATCGGCTCCTCATTGTGGCACCTTGCGCAAACGCCGGCGGATCGCGAGCGTCTCATCGCCGAGCCGGAACTGATACCGACCGCCGTCGAGGAATTCCTGCGCGCTTTCGCGCCAGCCACGTCGGGGCGCGAGGTCATGAAAGAAACCGCCGTGAGCGGCTGTCCGATGAAGCCCGGCAACATGGTGCTGCTATCCTTCCCGGCCGCCAACCGCGACCCGGCTGTCTTTCCCGATGCGGACAAGATCATCATCGACCGCAAGGAGAACCGCCACATCGCTTTCGGCGTCGGCATCCATCGCTGCGTCGGCGCCCACCTCGCCCGCATGGAAATGCTTGTTGCGATCGAAGAGTGGCTCAAACGAATTCCGGAGTTCCGGCTTGATCCGTCGGGCGAGGTGAAATGGTCCGAGGGCAGCGTGCGCGGCCCGCGCCAGCTTCCGCTGCTGCTCGGCAAGGCTTGAAGTCTGATTCGACTGCGCAAAAGAAGGAAGCAAGACGTGCCGCGCGAACGTTTCCAGTTTTCCGGATCGGATGGTCATAAACTTGCAGCAGCGCTGGATCTCCCCGACACCGAGCCGGTGGCCTACGCGCTGTTCGCGCACTGCTTTACCTGCGGCAAGGACGTGCTTGCGGCAAACCGCATCGCCGCCGGGCTGACGAGGCGGGGGATAGCCGTTCTGCGATTCGACTTCACCGGCCTCGGTGCCAGTGAAGGCGAATTCGCCAACAGCACGTTCTCCTCCAATATCGCGGATCTCGTTCTGGCGGCGGATCATTTGCGGCTAACGCGCCAGGCGCCGACGCTTCTGATCGGCCACAGTCTCGGCGGAGCGGCCATTCTCGCCGCCGCGGCACGGATTCCCGAAGCAAAAGCGGTGGCGACGATCGCCGCGCCGTCCGACCCGGCGCATGTCACGCGTCTGTTCGCAGACCACGTCGCGGACATCCGCGCGCGAGGCACGGTCGAGGTGTCCCTCGCCGGTCGCCTATTTCCAATCAGGCGGGAGTTTCTCGACGATATCGCCGAGCACAACCTGACGGAGCAGATCGCGAGCCTGCGGAAAGCACTGCTGATCCTGCATTCGCCGACCGACGACATCGTCGGCATCGACAATGCCACCCGCATTTTCGTTGCGGCAAAACATCCCAAAAGCTTCATATCGCTCGCAGGCGCCGATCATCTGTTAAGCGAGAGGCGCGACACCGACTATGTGGCGGAGATGATCGCCGCCTGGGCGCAACGCTACCTCGAACCGCAGCCCGCCAGCACCCCGGAAGCCCCAGCTTCGCGCGACGTCGTCGTCCGGGAAACCCGCCGCAGCACATTCCAGCAGACCGTGACCGTCGGTCCGCACCGGTTGACGGCCGACGAGCCGATTCCGGCCGGCGGCGGCGATACCGGACCCGGGCCTTACGACTTGCTGCTTGCCGCGCTCGGCGCCTGCACCTCGATGACGCTGCGACTGTATGCCGAGCGGAAGGCGCTGCCGCTCGATCGCGTCACCGTCAGACTGCAGCACAGCAAGGTTCATGCCGAGGATTGCGCCGCGTGCGAAACCAAAACCGGAATGCTCGATCACATCGAGCGCGAGATCGCGCTGGAAGGGACGCTCGGCCCGGAGCAGCGGCAGAAACTGATGGACATCGCGGACAAGTGTCCGGTTCACAGGACGCTGACCTCGGAGGTTCGCATCACCACGCGCACGGCAAACCGCTGAACCTGCGTCCGCTCCCCAGCATAGACCGCGAACACGAGCCAGCGCCCGCCTACAGCGTTTTCGAGCGAAGTAGATACCGGTTCGCTTGAAAACTCTCTCACGCCTCGCCGCGTCTACTTCCTGTCTTTTGTCCGTCCGGCCCCGAGCCCCGACATGTTGACGAACATATCCTGGAATCGCTCCGCCACCTTTGGATCAAACCAGTTTTGCATGATCGCTTCCGGCGAGAACTTGTCGATGTTCTCCGCCATCTTCTGCTGAAGCTTGTCCATCACGGCATTCTGCATCGGCTGGACGTCCGGAAGCCCGAAAAACTGGCGGGCCTCAAGGGGCGTACACTCGATCTCTATATTCACCTTCATGGCGCACTCCTGGATTGGCCTCGATATGCCGGCGGGAGAGCAATATCGCCGCGATGGCAGCCGTGGCGCAAGCGCCATGCGGGCCGCACCCGGTGTTCAGCGAAAGCGCTCCGCGGCGAACGGCCTCGGATCCGCGAACGGCGCGTCACCCGTCATCATTTCGGCCAGCAGCCGGCCCGTTACCGGACCCAGGGTCAGACCGTGGTGCTGGTGTCCGAAATTGAACCACAATCCGTCATGGCGGCCCGCCTTTCCGATCACCGGCAGCATATCGGGCATGCACGGACGCCTTCCCATCCAGGGCGTCGCCTCGATCGCGTTACCGAGGGGGAACAACTCGCGCGCCAGTGGCAGCGCTTGTTCGATCTGCACCGGGGTCGGAGGCGCGTCGCGCCGCGCGAACTCCGCACCGGTCGTCAGGCGTATGCCCTGATTCATCGGCGCCAGCAGATAGCCACGATCCGAATCGAGAACGGGATGATTGAGCACCGCATTGCCGCGCGGCGCGAGATGCAAGTGATAGCCGCGCTTGATGCCGAGCGGCATGTCGTAGCCGAGCGGACGGAAGACATCGTCAGACCACGGTCCCAGGGCAACCACGGCCTCGCGCCCCGTCAGGGCACCGCGGGGACCCTCGATGCGCCATCCTGCCTGACTTCGCGTCAGCGTACGCGCATCGGCCGCAACAAAACGACCGCCTCGGCGCAGGAACAGCGCCGCATAGGCTCTCGTCAACGCTCCCGGATCCGGAATAAAGCCCGGCGCCGGCCAGTGAATGGCGCCGGCGAACGCTCCGGACAGATTCGGCTCGCGCGCGGCAATCGCTCCGCCGTCAAGAACATCTCCTTCGACGCCGTACGAACGAACGCGTTCGAGATCGGCGATCCCCTTGTCCAGCGTCGCCTCCGAACGAAACAGCTTGATCCAGCCCGTCCGGCGCAGAAGCTGGGGCACGCCCGCTTCTGTTATCAGGGTTTCATGCTCGACAAGGCTACGGCTGATCAGCGGCAGGGCAGCCATTGCGCTGCGCAACGCGCGTTCAGGCGAGGATGCAATGATATAGCGGATCAGCCACGGCAAGAACGCAGGCAGATCGCGGAAACGATAATGCGCCTCGGGAGACCGGTTCAGCGCGTAGCGCAGAAGCCGCCGCAGATCGTAAGGAAAGACATACGGGAAAACCGACGCGCATTCGATCAGGCCGGCATTTCCGTAGCTCGTCTCTTCGCCGGCGCCCTCGTGACGATCGACAAGGATGACATCGCGCCCCCGCTTCTGGAGATGCAGCGCCGCGGAAACGCCGACAATTCCCGCACCCAGAACCAGAACATCGGATTTGACTAGCGCCACGCGGCTCTCCGAACGCAGGATCGTACGGCCTCGCCGGACGTTACGCTTCAAACTTAAGTATCGCTGCTCGGGTGCGCAAACCGCCCGGTTGCGGATGGGGACCATCCGCCGCCGTCAACTGGCGGACAGACCGGACCATGGGAGCCGCGGCGGCGAACGCGGCAATCGTGACCGCGGATACATCCCGGCTCGCTCGCCGGCCGACAGGCCAACAAGAGCTTATGTCCGCCGCAGGGCGTTCGACTCCATGTCGAATTCGGCAATCTGCTTCCTACGCTCCGAGCGGGATCCGGCAAGGTGATCGGTCGCGATCGCGACGTAGACAGCCGGAAGCACGAACAGGGTGAACAGCGTTCCGATCATCATGCCGGCCACGACGACGAGTCCGATCGAGAACCGGCTCGCCGCGCCCGCTCCCGACGCCGTCAGCAGCGGCAGCAGACCTGTAACCATCGCCGCGGTCGTCATCAGGATCGGACGCAGCCGGACCCGCGCCGCTTTCTCGATCGCCGCCCGTTTGTCGAGCTTCTCGTTGAGCTGAAGTTCGTTGGCGAATTCGACCATCAGGATGCCGTGCTTGCTGATAAGGCCGATCAGCGTCAGCAGGCCAACCTGGGTATAGATGTTGATCGTCGCGACGCCGAAGAACAGCGGGATCAGCGCGCCGAGGATCGCCATCGGCACGCTGATCATGATGACGAGCGGATCACGCAGGCTTTCGAACTGCGCCGCCAGCACCAGGAAGATGATGATGAGCGCGAAGCCGAAGGCAATCGCGAGCTGATTGCCTTCCGTGACGTATTGCCGTGCGTCGGCGAGATAATCGTGACTGAATCCCTTCGGCAGGTTTTTCGCCTGCTGTTCGAGGAACTCCACGGCCTTGCCCACCGTCACGCCCGGCATCGGCACGGCCTGGAAGGTCGCCGCATTGAGCTGGTTGTAGTGGGTCAGCGCATTGGGATCGGTTTCAGTCTTGATCGAGACCAGCGTGGACAGCGGAATCTGCTGGCCGCCGGCTCCCGGCACGTAATACCCATCGAGGGATTGCGGCGACAGGCGCTCGCCGCGCGGCACCTGCGGGATCACCTGATAGGAGCGCCCCTGGAGGTTGAACCGGTTCACATAGTTGCCGCCGAGCAACGTCGCCAGCGTCCCGCCGAGCTGCTGCATGGTGACGCCGAGGTCATTCGCCTTGGTCCGATCGATAGCGACGCGCACCACCGGCTGGTTATAGTCGAGGTCGCTGTCGGAAACGATGAACAGACCACTCTTCTGCGCCGCCTCCTTGAGCTTGATCATCTCCTCATAGACTGTCTGAAAGCTGGATGTGCTGTAGAGCACCATCTGCACCGGCAGACCGCCCGGACCGCCCGGCAGCGGGGGCCGGTTGAAGGCGAAAGCGTTCACGCCCTCAACCTTGCTGATTTCAGCCTGCACCAGCGGCTTGATGGTCATTGCGGAGCGCTTGCGTTCGTCCCACGGTTTCAACAACATGCCGGCGATACCATCGTTGATGCCGTTGGTGCCGTTGATCACGAAGCGCAGGTCGGTCTCGGGAAAATCCGCATATACCTTATCGAGCTTGTTACCGTAAAAATCCATGTAGTCGATGTTGGCGTATTTCGGCGCCTTGATGACCGCGAACACGATGCCCTGATCCTCTTCAGGCGCCAGCTCCGTTGAGGTGTTCATGTAAAGAAAGCCGACCAGCCCGAGGATCGTCACCGCGAACATCGCCGTCACCGGCCGGTAGTCGAGCGAGCGATCCAGCTTCCGGCCATACCAATCGGTAACCGAACTGAAGATCATGTCGACCTTCGCGGCGAACCACCCCTGCCCGCCGTGCTTGAGCAGCACCGAGCACATCATCGGCGACAGTGTCAGCGCGATGACGCCGGAGACGATCACCGCCCCGGCCAGCGTGAAAGCGAATTCGCGAAACAGCGCGCCGGTAAGACCGCCGAGGAAGCCGATCGGCGCATACACCGCGGCCAGCGTGATCGTCATCGAGATGACCGGGCCGACGATTTCGCGCGCGCCCTGCAAGGACGCCTGAACCGCCGTCTTGCCCTCTTCGAGATGGCGGTGGATGTTTTCCACCACCACGATGGCGTCATCGACCACGAGGCCGATCGCCAGCACCATCGCCAGCAGCGTCAGCAGGTTGAAGCTGAACCCCGCCGCCAGCATCAGCGCGCAGACGCCGATCAGCGACAACGGGATCGTTACCACCGGGATGATGACCGAACGCAGCGAGGCGAGAAACAGGAAGATCACGACGATAACGATGAGAACCGCCTCGATCAGCGTGTTCTGCACTTCATGGATCGAGGAGGTAATGAACTTGGTGGAGTCGTAAGCCACCTTCATCTTCATCGATGGAGGAAGATTCCGCTCGATGTCGGGAAACAGCGCCCGCACGCCGGAGACGATTGTCAGCGGGTTGCCCTGCGGGGTCGCCTGCACGCCGATGAAAATCGCGCGCTGCCCGCTGAAAGCGACGCTGGCGTTGGTGCTTTGCGCCGCAAGCTCTACCGTGGCGATGTCTTCCATGCGCACGAAGCCGCCATCCTTGGCCTTCACCGTCATGCGCTTGAACTGCT
>CAZOOO010000169.1:0-7096 GCA_964581435.1 uncultured Hyphomicrobiales bacterium
GATTGACAAGTTTTTTCGACTACACCCTTCGCTTGCTGATGTATGCGGCCACCCATGACGATCGGCTGATCACGATTGAAGAGACCGCGAGCGTTTACGGCATCTCCCGGACCCATCTCATGAAAGTGGCAAATCAGCTCACGCGCGCGGGCTATCTCAAGGCAGTGCGCGGCAGGTCCGGCGGGCTCATGCTTGCCAAGCGGCCGAACCGGATCAAGCTCGGCGACGTTTTGTGCGCCACCGAGCCGGATTTCGCGCTGGTGGAATGCTTTTCCTCGAACAACCGCTGCCCGATCACGTCGAGTTGCCGGTTGCGCGCGCCGTTGAGGGAAGCGCTGAATGCGTTCACCACGACGCTCGATCGCTATACGCTCGCCGATCTCGTTCTCAACCCGAAAGACTTCGGGCCTCCCCCGGCTGCTTGAGCCGTGCGTGATCCGTCATTGCCCGTGGGGTGCCGGCAAACAGCAGCCGCATGGCGGCTCGACCTTTCGTGCCCTGAGTGTTGAAGCGGTTTGAAGTAAAGTCGAACACCGCCGATCGCCGTGCATCGACCTGCCGCCGTCGGCCGCTCTTGCACATGAATTTTTGTTTTCGTCGTTTTTTGGCCTGTACAAACATATATTCTCGGTACATGTTTGCGAGAGTGAGAGGATTTGATCTATCCGGCCCGAGGCATGAGGAAAGCACCTGTAAATCAAGCGCGGAACGCGAGAGGCTGGTTTAAGCTGTACATGGCGTCCTCGGTTGCCGGCGCTGCGGTCGGTATAGCCGCGGCGGTCTGGTTCACGCATCAATCGCCTCTTGCCACACACCACGTAACCGTTTCGCTGAACAGCGCGGCCACCGTGCCGCCGGTGCCGCTTGAAGGCTTGTTCGACTTGCCGAAACTCCTGGCTGCGGAGCACGCGGGCCGGCCGTGGGCGATCATGGGTGGCGCATTGCTGCAGCTCGGGCTTCCTCGTTTGAGTGTTCCGCTGCTCGAGCGCGCGATCGAGAGTGATCCCGATAACAGCGTGCTTCATGTCGCATTGGGCGAAGCGCTCGCGCTGGCGGATGGTGGCGTGATTTCAGATCGAGCCAAGTCGGAATTCGAGTTCGTGCTCAAGGGTGATCCAAACGATCTGATCGCGCGGTTCTATATGGGGCGGTGGCTGCTGCAAAACGGCAAGGCAAAGCCGGCATTGGTCAAATGGGTGGGCTTGATGCGGACGGTGGGAAGCGATCAAACCTGGAACGATCGGCTATGGACGGTGATGCCGAGGGCGGCGGAGGAGGTCGGCATCAGCCAACTGACGCTGCAAGCCCTCTGTACCGCGGGGATGTAGTCATGCAGCAGTGTAAGCGGCGGCGAAGTTGTTGGCGAATGATTAAAAGATGAATTTTCAATATTGCTTTATAGCGTGGAACGTGGAAGATGGCGCGTATCGATTGTAGCCGGTTCGAGGTCGGAGTTTGCGGATCATGATCACGAGGACTGTTCAGCATCGGCGGCTCCGGCACGAACGGGCGCCTGACGGGTAAGTGCTCCAGACTGCTATGTCCGGTAGCGGTTTATCCAAAAACATCAATCAAGAATGTATGTTATGCCCATGATCGTGCCATGCTGTGCGCTACGCGCGCGTCTCGTTGAATTCATCTTCGCTGCAAGTGCCGCATTGTACGTCGTGAGTCCGCGCGCGGCGCTTGCTGAAACAAGGCAATTCTCGATGGTGATCGAGGATACGATCCTCAAGCTCGTCGACAAGCAGACCTTCCACGTCTTCTCGTTCAACGGCCAGAGCCCCGGTCCGCTTTTCCATGTGCAGGAAGGCGATGATGTCGAGATCGAGGTCGAAAACCAGACGACGTTGCCCCATACGATTCACTGGCACGGCCTGTATCAGCGCGGCACCTGGAAGAACGACGGCGTGCCCGACGTCACGCAACCGGCAATTCCTCCGGGCGAGACCTTCACCTATCGCTTCAAGGCCGAACCGTCCGGCACCATGTGGTACCACTGTCACGTCAACGTCAACGAGCACGTTGCCATGCGCGGCATGTGGGGTCCTTTCATCATCGATCCGAAGGATCCGCCGCCGGTCGAGAAAGAAGTCACCAAAGATTACATCATGATGTTTTCCAGTTGGGCGTCGGCCTGGGCCAAGAAGCCCGGCTATGGCGGCATTCCCGGTGACGTGCCGGACTTCTTCACCATCAACGGCAAGGCTTTTCCGGACACCCAACCGTTGCGGATCAAGGAAGGCGATGTCATTCGCATCCGCTTGATCGGCGCCGGCGACGAGATGCATTCCATCCATATCCACGGCCATCTGTTCGAGGTGTACGCAAAGGATGGCCGGCCGCTCGCCAATCCCTACCTCGCCGACACGATCCTGTTCGGGCCGGGTGAGCGCTATGACCTGATTCTGCGCGCCGATAATCCCGGCATCTGGATGGTGCACGATCACATCGACAAGCACACCACGAACGGCAGTTCTCCGATGGGCGGCATGATGACCACCATCGAATACGAGGAAATTCCGGTGAAGGAGCAGTCTTTCTACAAGTGGAAGAACAAGGAGTTCGTGCCTGATTTCTATTACGAGGAATCGATGAAGAAGCCGCTCGACATGCACGAGAGCCCTGCCTTCAAAGGCGATCCCGCGCCCTGAATTGAATCGAAAGGAGAGTGGACATGAAAGGGCTTTTGTTCGCCGTCGCGGGCTTGACCGCGGCATTACTGAGCAGCGCAAGCGCCGCCGACAAGCTTGATCCGAGCTGTTCCGGTTGTCATGCGCTGGTCAAACCGACCGATACGTCGCTGGACAGGCTGCTGACGCGCAAGGGACCCGACCTTTGGTTCGCGGGCAGCAAGTTCAAGAAGGAATGGCTGGTTTCCTGGCTGCAGGATCCCAAACCGATACGTCCCGCCGGCTATCCGTATTTCAAGACGGTCAAGAAGGGCGACAAGAACGACGTGCCCGACCCGTCCAAGATCGCTGCTCACCCGAAGCTGAAGAAAGCGGATGCCGAGACCGCCGCCGAGGCGCTGATGGCTTTGAAGGCTCCCGCCGATCTTGTCCCGGCAGGCATGTTCAAGGGTGACATGAAAGGTGCGCGAATGGGCGCGCTTGCGTTCGTCAAGTTTCGCGGCTGCGTCGCCTGCCATCAGGGCGAAAAAGGTGAAGGCGGCCTTTCCGGGCCGCGACTGACCGATGCCGGCGCGCGCCTGCAAGCGGATTTCATTGCCGCCTATACCGCGGATCCGCAGCGCTTCGATCCGCACATATGGATGCCGACGTCGAACCTGAAGGATCAGGATATCCAGCGGCTGACCGCGTTTCTGGTTCAATTGAGCCAAGGAGACAAGTGATGAAAACGCAAATGTTGGCGGCTTTCTCCGGTCTGGTCCTGCTGCTCGCGCCATCGACGAGCCGTGCCGATCAGTCGATCGAGCAGGTCTATGAAGTCTATTGCGTGCAATGTCACGGGCTCCAGCGCAACGGTTCGGGAGTCAACGTGCCTGCCCTTTCCGTGAAGCCGCGCGATCACACCGATGCAAAAAGTATGGGCGACACACCGGATGATGAACTGTTCAAAGCCATCAAGGAAGGCGGGCTTGCGGTCAACAAGTCAGTGCTGATGCCGACTTGGGGCCACGTCCTGTCGGAAGATCAGATCAAGGGCCTGGTCAAATATCTGCGGCAGGTTTGCAAATGCGGCACATGAATTCAACGAGGAAGTCGTACCACACCATGAAGGGAGAGTGATTTCAATGACCATCGCACGTTTGAAGAACAGCGCCATCGTGGGAAGCGTGGCGGCAGCCATGGTTCTTGCCGGCGCCGCCATCACCGCGGCCCAGGCCAAGACCGTCAAGATCGAATTGATAGCCAAGGAAACGACGGTTCCGCTTGATAACCAGGGCAACACCGTAGCCGCCTGGACCTTCAACGGCCAGGTTCCGGGTCCGGTGATCCGGGCGACAGAAGGGGACACCATCGAATTCACTTTGAAGAACGATGCCGCGAACAAGAAATCGCATTCGATCGACATGCACTCCGCGCGCTCGGATGTTCTGACGGATTTTGCGTCGATCAAGCCCGGCGAGACCAAGACCTTCTCGTACGTTCCGGAACATCCGGGCGTGTTCTTCTATCATTGCGGATCGGATCCGATGATCCAGCACATCGCCCGCGGCATGTTCGGAGTGGTCATCATCGATCCGAAAGACCCCAATGCGATGCCCAAGGCGGATCGTGAGTATGTCCTGATCGAGCATCAGATTTTCGAGAATCCCGAAGATGTCGACAGCATGATGGCTAACAAGTGGAAGCGTAATGCCTTCAACGGCGTGCCGTTCCAGTACGACCCGGTGCATGATGAACACGCGACGCAGACTCTCGAGGCCAAGCCTGGCGAGCGCGTGCGAATCTACATGGTTAATGCCGGCCCCAACGAGTTTTCCGGATTCCATCCGATCGCCGGCATCTGGGACAGGATCTATCCCTCGGGCAACCCGAAGAACGTGATGGTCGGGATGCAGAATTATACCGTGGCGCCGGGCGACGCCGCGACCTTCGATCTCATTTCACCGAGGGAAGGCGCGTATGCCCTGGTGAATCACTCCATGCGCGCCGCGCTGACCGGCGGTATCGCGATTCTCATGATCAGCGATAAGGCTGATCCCTCGATGGGGCATGGCGACAAGATTCTCGTGCGCTGATGTCGGTTTTGACGTGGAGCGTCATCGGCGCTCCACGTCAAGGTTTTTCGGGGCACTAAATTGGGCGAAACCTCCGTAAAATATCTGCTCGAGCGGCTGTATATGTTCGATGGCTCAGCCTGTCCGATCTGTGGCAGGTATTTCCCTCATCCTGCTCGTCTGCAACCAACTCCGATTCATATGTCGATAATGATGAATCCGAACCGGTATGAGCGGTGACACATTTAATGTGGAAAGTGCGGCCGCATTTATGCGTCCGATTTAACTAAACCTACAACGTGGCGGTGTATTCGTTTCTCGTGAAGGCAGTAAGGTGGCGCTGTAGCTGTATGTGACCGCACCCGCCGTTGCTGCCGGCGAGAGCCTGAAAGTCCGGAAATTTCCTCTTTCAGACACGGTGAAGGTTGGGAAGTTCATGTCCGGCGCGTCTGAGCGAAACGAATTTTCTGTTGTCGCCGCCGAGAGCGCACCGAGACATCCCGATGGTTCGAAGACCAGCCTGAATGGCTTCCGTTTCGAGACCGACGCTTCCTCGCGGCTGAATTTCCTGGATGCAGTTGTCGGATCGTTGCCGACAGGCGTGACGGTTCAGGACGAGCATGGATCTTTCGTATTCGTGAACGCCGCCGCCGCCGCCCAGTTCAATGTGCAGGCGCGAGACATTATCGGAATCGCATCAGGAGCGCCGCTCCCTTCGCGAGAGTTGAACGATCGCAGCACTCTCGCTCGCGGGGTGCTTCAATCGGGTGGTATCAGGGTATCCGAAGAACTCGTTCAAACGGGTCATACGACGAAGATCTATCTGACCACGCATGAGCCTGTCCTGATTTCGAACAGAAAGCTTGTGCTGTCGAGTTCGGTTGATATCAGCCGACAAAAGGCCGTCGAGGAAGAGCTTTTTCGTTGTGCATATTATGACGAACTGACGGGCTTGCCGACCCGGCGCGTCATCGAGCAGCACGCCAACAGCCTCATCCGTGAAGGAGAGCATCCAGCCAGATTTGCGGTGGCATTTCTCGATATCGACAACTTCAAACAGATCAACGACTACTACGGCCATGCCTCCGGTGACGGGCTTTTGATCGAGGTTGCCAAGCGTCTTAGCCACGGCCTTCGTGCCGCCGATATGCTGTCCCGAATCAGCGGCGACGAGTTTCTGCTCCTGCTCAATCCGGTCCAGAGCGACGCCGAACTCGCCGAATACATTGAATTTCTGTTGCATCGACTTAAGGCGCCGTTCTTTATCGACGGATCGGAGTTGTTCGCGTCCGCATCGATCGGGGTAAGTATCTATCCTGATCACGGCGACAGCTACGAGGTTCTGCGGCAGAACGCAGACACCGCGATGTATCAGATCAAGAACGAAACAAAGGGCGGAGCAGCCCTCTTCGATTCCGGAATGCAGCACGAGGCGCTGGTCCGGATGGAAATCGAGCAGTCGCTGCGGCTCGCGATTCTCGACAAGCGGTTCTGTTGCGCGTTCCAGCCCAAGGTGGACATCAGAACCCAGCAGATCAAAGGCATCGAGGCGCTGGTTCGGTTGCGAAATGATGACGGCATCATTCAAGCGCCCGGAACGTTCGTCGATCTCGCGATTGAACTCGGCTTGATCGACGAATTGACGCATCTGGTTCTGGCCGAAATCACGAGGTCGATCGATCTCATCGACGATGCGTTCGGCACCGGCGTCAGCATCAGCATCAACGTCGCCGCCAAGCAGGCCGGCAACGTGGCGTTCATGACGTCCTTTGCACGGGCGCTGGAGAAGACCGGTTGCGCGACGCGATTCATCGTCGAGGTGACCGAAGATGCGTTCGTGGCGAAAACCCGTTTTCAGGCGGAGATTCTGCCTGTCCTGCGGAGGCTCGGCGTCAGGATCTCCATCGATGATTTCGGGATCGGATATTCGTCCCTGTCGGCTCTCGCCGATATCACCGCTGATGAAATCAAGATCGACCGGTCGTTCATCGTCGATATTCACAAGCGCCCGCGCAGCCAGGGGGTCCTGAGGGCCATTGAATCTCTTGGCGAGGCTTTGGGAATGGCGGTGATCGCGGAAGGCGTCGAGAAGTTCGAGGAGCTTGCTTATTTGCAGGCAGCGACGGGGATCAAGTACGCGCAGGGCTTCTATTTCTCCGAGCCCATCTTCCTCGAAGATCTCGAACAGGGGAGGCGCGCGGTGAGCAGACGACGTGCCGACTCGGGCGGTCGGTCCCCGCAGGAAAATCGCCCGGCTTACTCCCGTGCCAGCGGCTACGGCCGCTAGTGGAGTTTTGGATCCGACATTCGCTTCTCGCGTTCGATGCAAACTGGGTAGCGAATGTCAAATCCATTCCACTAGAGCGGGATGAGGAAAAGTGTGCAGCGGTTTTCCGCCCGCATCCCGCG
>CAZOOO010000170.1:0-7035 GCA_964581435.1 uncultured Hyphomicrobiales bacterium
CCGGCGACTCCCTGATCACGCGGATGATCTCGTCGATGTTGGCGACGGCGATCGCCAGGCCGACCAGGATGTGGGCGCGGTCGCGGGCCTTGTTGAGCAGGAACTTGGTGCGCCGGGTGACGACCTGTTCGCGGAACGCGATGAACAGGGTCAGCAGATCCTTCAGGTTCATGAGCTGCGGACGGCCGGCATCCAGCGCCACCATGTTGGCGCCGAAATTGGTTTGCAGCGGCGTGAACCTGTAGAGCTGGTTGAGCACGACCTCCGGAACGGCATCGCGCTTCAACTCGACGACGACGCGGAACCCTTCGCGATCGGATTCGTCGCGCAAATCCGAGATGCCCTCGATCCTCTTCTCGCGCACCAGTTCGGCGATACGCTCGACCATGCTGGCCTTGTTGACCTGATATGGGATCTCCGAAATCACGATCGCTTCGCGGTCCTTGCGGATCGTATCGATCGACACCTTGCCGCGCATCACGATCGAGCCCCGGCCGAGGTGATAGGCCGAGCGGATGCCCTGCCGTCCGAGGATGATGCCGCCGGTCGGGAAGTCCGGACCCGGAATGATCTTGATGAGGTCGTCGATCCCGAGCGCGGGATCGTCGATCAGCGCCACGCAGGCGTCGATGACTTCGCCGAGATTGTGCGGCGGGATGTTGGTGGCCATGCCCACCGCAATGCCGCCGGCCCCGTTGACCAGAAGGTTCGGAAACTTCGCCGGAAGGACCGACGGCTCTTTCTCGCTGCTGTCGTAATTGGGTTGAAAATCGACGGTGTCTTTGTCGATGTCGTCGAGCAGCGATTGCGCGATCTTGGTGAGGCGGGACTCGGTGTAGCGCATGGCCGCCGCCATATCGCCGTCGACCGAGCCGAAATTGCCCTGCCCGTCGATCAACGGCACGCGCATCGAGAAATCCTGCGCCATCCGCACGAGCGCGTCATAAACCGACTGATCGCCGTGAGGATGGTACTTACCGATGACGTCGCCGACGGTGCGCGCCGACTTGCGGTAGGGCTTGTTCCACTCGAAGCCGTTCTCATACATGGCGTAGAGAATGCGACGATGAACCGGCTTGAGGCCGTCGCGCGCATCCGGCAGCGCCCGCGCCACGATCACGCTCATCGCGTAATCGAGATAGCTGCGTTTCATCTCGTCGAGGATGGAAACGGGCCGAATGCCCGAAGGCGCCGGCGGCTCCTCGGGTTTGGTGTCTTCGATATCTGACAAGGAAGGCTTCCGGTCGGTTTCTGCTCGGAATCGTATAGCCTATCGCGGCTCTGAAAACCACCTTCGGCAGCCGCCCGAGGCGGTTTTTTCCCATCGTTCTTTCAGGTACTTATAGGCTATAACGGCAACCAGAATCTGATGGTGGAGCGGTGCTGCTGGACTACGCGCTGACGACCTTCGCGACGCTGATGGTGGTGGTCGACCCGATCGGCCTGGCCCCGGTATTCCTGTCAATCACCCAGGGCCTGTCGAAAGCTGCCCGGCGTGATATCGGCTGGCGCGCTTCGGCTATAGGAGCCACCATCCTGGTCGCGACCGCGCTCGGCGGCACATGGTTGCTGGCGCGACTCGGAATCGGCCTCCCCGCCTTTCGTATCTCCGGCGGCATCCTGCTGTTCGTGGTCGCGTTCGAGATGGTGCTGGGGGTCCGGCCGACGCGGGAGGCCCAGCATGCGACGCAGGCGGCGGAAGAACACGCGCGAAATATCGCGGCCTTTCCGCTGGCGATCCCGATGATCGCGGGTCCGGGAGCAATCACGGCCACGCTGCTGCTGGCCGGACGCGCGGCGGGCAACCCGCTTCAGCTGATGGCGCTGATCGCCATCATTATTGCCGTTGCCGCCATTTGCGGCGTCACCTTCGCGCTGGCGGGACGTGTGGCCGGCGCACTCGGCCACACCGGGAATGTCGTATTGTCGCGACTGCTCGGCGTCATATTGGCGGCCCTCGCCGTCCAGTTCGTCATCGACGGCGGCCGCGAGGCATTCGGCTGAAATCAAAGAGGCTGGTTGATGCCGCGTCGGCGCGTCAGACCGGTCCATAGCGTTTTCGAGCGAAGCATGTCCTCGGGCCTGACCCGAGGACGGATACCGGTTCGCGTCAAGAAAACGCGTCAAATAACGAAGCTTTAGGCCCCTGCCGGGTCAGCGCCGTCGCTGCTCGGATTATCGCTTTCCGGCTCCAGAGGCGGGACCAGCGCCAGTTCGAGATCGCCCGCCTCGAGCGGGTCCTCGTCGTCGCGCAAAGCCGGATCGTCCGATGGCGTGGGAACGCTGAACCCGCCCGGCAGACGGGAGTCCAGCAGCCCCGTTCCCTTCAGTTCTTCCAGTCCCGGCAGGTCGCCGAGGTTTTCGAGGCTGAACTGGGACAAAAACGCCTCGGTCGTCCCGAAGGTGAGCGGGCGGCCCGGTGTCTTGCGGCGGCCGCGCGGCTTGATCCAGCCGGTCTCCAGCAGCACGTCAAGCGTGCCCTTGGAGGTCACGACGCCGCGGATTTCCTCGATCTCCGCGCGGGTCACAGGCTGATGATAGGCAATGATCGCCAACACCTCGATCGCCGCGCGCGACAGGCGCCGGGTCTCCGTGCTTTCCCGCGTCATCAGCCAGGCCAGATCGCCCGCCGTGCGGAAGGTCCACTTGTTCGCGATTCGCACCAGGTTGACGCCCCGCGACGCGTAGTCCGCCTGCAACCGGGCAAGAGCCGATTTGATATCGACGCCGTCGGGCATCCGCTTGGCCAGCGCCGCCTGATCCAGCGGTTCGGAGGAAGCGAACAGCAGCGCCTCTAGTAAGCGTAATTCCTCGGGCCGCGCCGCGGGCAGATCCGACTCAGGTTCCTCGAACTGCTCCACGCGCATTTCCGCCAGGCTTGCCATCGCTCGGTCTCCTTCTTCCAATTACTGCACCGGGGTGTCCGGTCCCGCCGTCGGATCGGGTGACGGCTGCGGCGCACGCTTGCGAAAATAAAGCGGCGCGAAGGCCTCTTTCTGATTCAGATCCATGACGCCCTCGCGCACCAGTTCGAGAGCGGATGCAAAACTCGACGCGAACACAGTGGCGCGCTGCGCCGGATCGACGACAAACGTCATCAGATACTCGTCAAGGCATCCCCAATCCTCGCCCGAAAGGCCGACCAGACGCTCAAGCGAGGCGCGTGCCTCGCTCAACGACCAGACCGTGCGCTTGGCCATGTGAACGGTCGTCAATACGCGCTGCTGACGCTGCACGGCATAGGCGGAGAGCAGGTCGAACAAGGTCGCGGTGAATTTCGGGTGCCGAATCTCGGCGATCGACTCGGGATTTCCGCGCGGGAAGATGTCGCGCCCAAGTTGCTGGCGATTCATCAGGCGGTTCGACGCCTCGCGGATGGCCTCAAGCCGACGCAGGCGATTGGCGAGCGCCGTCGCCATCTCACCGGCGCTGGGCCCGTCCGGTGTCGGCGGCTCCGGCAGCAGCAATCGCGATTTCAGGAAGGCCAGCCATGCCGCCATCACCAGATAGTCGGCGGCCAGTTCGAGACGAATCTTGCGAGCCGCCTCGACAAAAACGAGATACTGATCCGCGAGCGCCAGGATGGAGATTTTCGACAGGTCGACCTTCTGCTGCCGCGCCAGCGCCAGCAGCAGGTCAAGCGGCCCCTCATAGCCCTCGACATCGACCACGAGCGCGACCTCGTCGGCGACGACGCGCTCGGTGGGACGGCCGGTTTCAAACGAAAGAATTTCCGCGCTCATGCGCTCGCTGTCCCCGCTGCCGTCAACACGTTGAGTTCCGCCCGCGCCGCTTCGCGGTCGAACGGTTGCGGCGGCTTGCGCGCGGCCAGGGCCCGCCGGGCGCGATCCAGCGCGACGCCCAACAATTCCGGAGCTTCGCTGGCGACCTGCCGCATCTCGTCCAGTTGGCCGTTGCAGTGCAGAACCATGTCGCACCCGGCTGCGACGATTGCCCTCGTCCGCTGGGCGATCGAGCCCGTCAGCGCATTCATCGAGACGTCATCGCTCATCAACAATCCCTGAAATCCGATCGTGCCGCGAATCACCTGTTCGATGATTGTCGCAGATGTCGTGGCCGGTTGGGTGGCATCAATCGCACTGAACACAACATGTGCGGTCATCGCCATCGGCAGGTCCGAAAGGGAGCGAAACGCAGCGAAATCAACGGCCTCAAGCTCATCTTTCAAGGCATCCACGACCGGGAGCCGGTGATGGGTGTCCGCGGTCGCCCGTCCGTGACCCGGAATATGCTTGAGAACCGGCAGAACGCCCCCCTGCTCCAGCCCCTCGGTCACGGCCCGCGCGATCGCCGCAACCTTATGAGGATCGGTGCCATAAGCGCGATCACCGATAACGGCATCCGCGCCCGGCACGGGAACATCCGCCAGCGGCAGACAGTCAACCGTGATGCCGAGATCTGCGAGATCGGCCGCGATCAATTGCGCGCTGAGCCGCGCCGCTTTCAGCCCCACGGTGCGGTCGCGGTCATAGAGAGTGCCGAACAGCGCGCCCGCCGGGTAGACGGGCCAATGGGGCGGTCCCAATCGCTGCACGCGGCCGCCTTCCTGGTCTATCAGGACCGGCGCATCGCCATCCTCGACCGCTTCTCGAAACTCCTGAACCAAACGGGCGACTTGCAGGGGATTGTCGACATTCCTCTTGAACAGGATGAAGCCCCACGGCCGCTGCGCGCGCAGGAACTCGCGTTCCTCCGTTGTCAGGGTCAGGCCAGACGTACCCGTGATGAATGCGCGCGCGCTCATGGCGGCCGATTAGCTCTCGTCGGCCACGGCGGTCAAGGAAGCCGCCGTTAATTCCTTTGGACGACGCACTGTCCGCCGGCCGATTTGAGGCTTCCGCAGAAGCGCGAGGCCTCCTCCGAGGAACCGAACGGACCGACCATCGCACGATAGTAGACACCCCTGGCGCCAAGGTCGGCGCGTTTGATCAAGGGAGTCCGCGATCCCAGCACCGACGGGAATTTACCCTGGAGCTGCCGGAACGACGCCTGCGCGTCCGCCTCGTTCCGTTGCGAGGAAACCTGGACCAAGTAGCCTCCGGCACCGGGCGCCTGCTGCGCCGGATTTGTCGAGGCCATCCGGGTGCGGGTTTCGGTGACCCGCGAGGACGGCGACTGCGGCGCATTTGCGCCGGCAGCGACAGGCGCGGCATGAGAATCGCGGGACTCGGGCCGCGCGACGGCCGCGGCCGCCAGATCGGCCTTGTCACCATGGACCGCCAGGGTCCTGACCTTGCGTGGTTCGTCGCCGGCGATCGTTCCGTTTGCGACCGTCGCGGGAGGCTTGATATTCGGAGCCACGCTTGCCGCGGACGGCGGGTTGCCGTTCTGGTTCAACGGCGGAAACACGACGCGCGGGCCGGCGGTCACGGCGTTCTTGACGTCGACCGGCTGCTCTTCACGGGACACCATCTGCTCGGTGCCGTTCTCCGAGGACATCCGGTCCTGAAGCAATTTGCCGACGGCATCGCCCGACGCGGCCTGCTGGGGCACGATCTTGTTGGGCTCGGTATCGGCCCTTATCACCGGCGGCTCACCGCTCGGAGTTGTCCCGACAAAGGTACGATAAGCATACGCCGCGCCGGTGCCGACCACCGCGAGCGCCAGAACCGCGACCACGGTCGCCATGTTGCCGCGACGGCCGGGAGCCCGTCCACCTTGAGCTTCCCCATAGCCGTCAGCTTCCTCGTAGCCGAAAGGTGCTTCCGCATAGGTCGCGCGCGGAAACTGACCCTCATACACATCGCGCGGAACATGATCGCCATAGGCATACGCTGGCGGCTCGTCCGGCAGTTTCCCGTACAGCACGTCGTCGTAACGGTCGGGATCGCCCTGATGATAAGGTTCAGGTTGCGGATGATTGTCGGGATAAACCGCCGCGCGCCGCAGAACCGGATGCGGCGGGGATTCGACGTGCTCCGGCGAAGGATCAGGTTGCACCATCCGCCTCTGAATCCACGGCGGCGGGGCGGCGGGAGCCTCATCTTCAATCGGCTCTTCAATCGGCGGCAGCGGCTCAAAGTGATCGACGGGATCATCCATCGGAGCCGTCGGCGCTCCTCGCTTGATATCGTCGAAGGGATCGGTCTGACCGATCAGCCGGGCCAGCTCCGCAAGCGGATCGGGCTCGGCGGGAGTGATCGCACGCTGATCGTCGCGCCCGTAATCATCGTCCTCCGGGAAGGGTCTGTCCTGATATCGATGAGCCATCTTGGTGTCGCGTCCCTTTCGGAAAGGCGCCAACTCGCTCGTTCTAAACGAAACAGCCGCCAATCAAGCCCATCACGATCCCCTTCATGACGGCCAACCCACTATCGCATCTCGGCCGGCGCATGGACGCCGAGAACGGCAAGTCCGGATGCCAGAACAGCGACAACGCCCTGAACCAGCGCCAGCCGTGCCCTGGTTATTTGTGCATCATTATTGATAATGAAGCGTAAATGAGGCAAATCGCGCCCTTTCGTCCAAAGCGCATGAAATTCGCTTGCGAGATCATAAAGATAGAAAGCGATCCGATGCGGCTCGTGCGCCGCCGCGGCCGCTTCGACGGTTCGCGGGTAAAGCGCGAGCCGCCGCAGCAAGCCGAGTTCGGCCGGATCGGTCAGCCGTTCCACGGCGGCGGCGCCAAGGAAGTCCCTGCGTGCCGCATCAGTTTCGGGAAGCTCCGGGAATACCTCGCGCGCATTGCGGAAGATCGAAAAACCCCGCGCGTGGCCGTACTGCACGTAGAAAACCGGATTGTCCTTCGACTGCTCGATGACTTTGGCAAGATCGAAATCCAGCACCGCGTCGTTCTTGCGGAACAGCATCATGAAGCGCACGGCGTCGGAGCCGACTTCATCGACTACTTCACGCAAAGTAACGAAATCACCGGCCCGCTTCGACATTTTCACCGGCTCGCCGTTGCGTAACAGCTTCACGAGCTGCACGATCTTGACGTCGAGGGTCGCCCCGCCCGACGTCACCGCCTTGATCGCGGCCTGCACGCGCTTGATGTAGCCGCCGTGATCGGCG
>CAZOOO010000171.1:0-6981 GCA_964581435.1 uncultured Hyphomicrobiales bacterium
TCATGACGACCACCGAGCCCAGTTCCTTGGCGAACTCGGCGCGCTCGTACATGTCCTCCATCGTCGCCGCGGTGACGTTGAGGTAGCTGCCCTTGACCTCGCCGGTCGCCGCCTGGGCGCGGTTGACCGCCTCCATGCAGTAGAGGAAGCGTTCCCTCCAGTGCATGAACGGCTGCGAATTGATGTTCTCGTCGTCCTTGGTGAAGTCGAGACCGCCCTTCAGCGCCTCATAGACCACGCGGCCGTAGTTGCGGCCCGACAGGCCGAGCTTTGGCTTGACGGTGGCGCCGAGCAGCGGACGGCCGAACTTGTCGAGACGCTCGCGCTCGACGACGATGCCCGTCGGCGGTCCCTTGAAGGTCTTCACATAGGCGACCGGCAGCCGCATATCCTCCAGCCGCAGCGCCTTGAGCGGCTTGAACCCGAACACATTGCCGATGACCGACGCGGTGAGGTTGGAGATCGAGCCAGGCTCGAACAGGTCGAGATCGTAGGCGATATAGGCGAAGTACTGGCCTTCCGCTCCCGGGACCGGATCGACGCGGTAGCACTTGGCGCGATACTTCTCGGCCGCCGTCAGGCGGTCCGTCCACACCACGGTCCAGGTCGCGGTCGAGGATTCGCCGGCCACCGCCGCAGAAGCCTCGATCGGGTCGACGCCGTCCTGCGGCGTGACGCGGAACAGGCAGATGACGTCGGTGTCCTTGGGCGTATAATCCGGTTCCCAGTAGCCCATCTTCTTATAGGACATGACGCCGGACTTGTAGCGGTCCTTACCGCGGACGGTCAGCGATTTCTCATTCTGAACATTCATGTGTGTCTCCTTCTCTCTCTCTGTGATCCGCGAAAGCTTCGGATCGAGTTTCACTCCGCGGCAACGGCCGTTTCACCGATACGCGGATCAAGTTTGCCCGTACGATAGAGCTTGGCCATCTCAGACAATGGGATCACCTTGATCTTCGAGGCATTTCCGGCCGTGCCGAACTGCTCGAAGCGCTCGCGGCAGAGGTCGCGCATCGCATCCATCGCTGGTTTCAGGAACTTGCGTGGATCGAACTCGCTCTTGTTGGCGGTCGCGACTTTCCGGAATACCGCCGTCATCGCCAGACGGCAGTCGGTGTCGATATTGACCTTGCGGACGCCGTGCTTGATGCCGCGAACGATTTCCTCGACCGGCACGCCCCAGGTCTGCGGCATCTCGCCGCCGAACTTGTTGAACTCATCCTGCAGATGCTGCGGCACCGAGGACGAGCCGTGCATCACCAGATGCGTATTGGGAAGGCGGCGGTGGATTTCCTCGACCACCTTCATGGCGAGAATGTCGCCGTCCGGCTTGCGCGAGAACTTGTAGGCGCCGTGCGAGGTGCCCATCGCGATCGCCAGGGCGTCAACCTTGGTTGCGCGGACAAAATCGACGGCCTGATCCGGATCGGTCAGCAACTGATCGTGGCTGACAGGGCCTTCGACGCCGTGCCCATCCTCCTGCTCGCCGCCGCCGTGTTCGAGCGAACCGAGCACGCCCAGCTCGCCTTCCACCGACGCACCGACCCAGTGCGCCATGTCGACGACCCGGCGGGTGATGTCGACATTATAATCATAGTCCGCCGCGCTCTTGGCGTCGGCCTTGAGCGAGCCGTCCATCATCACCGAGGTGAAGCCATATTTGATCGCGGTGGCGCAGGTCGCTTCCTCGTTGCCGTGATCCTGATGCATGCACAGCGGAATGTGCGGATACATCTGGTCCAGCGCGTCGATCATGTTCGCCAGCATGATGTCGTTGGCGTAGGAGCGCGCGCCGCGCGAAGCCTGTATGATGACCGGAGCGTCGACGGCGGCCGCCGCCTCCATGATGGCAAGCCCCTGCTCCATATTGTTGATGTTGAACGCCGGCACGCCGTAGCCGTGCTCTGCCGCATGATCCAACAACTGTCTCAAAGTTATGCGCGCCATGTCGGTTCCCTCCCCATCTGGCTGTCGTGAAAAAATGCCGCGTTTGACGCGATCGTATTGTTGGCCACGCCCCGTCTTGACGTCGCCGGGGCCGACGATTTCGAGAATGCGATCATTTCACTCATGTCACTCATGCGCGCCTCTTTCGCTCGATGAGCTGAAGGATCAGCGGCGTCAGGATCAACTGCATCGCGAGATCCAGCTTGGACCCGTGGATGACGATCGAGTTGGCGCGCGACATGAAGCTGTTCGGGATCATCGACAGCAGATACGGAAAATCGATCCCGCGCGGATTCTTGAGGCGGATGACAACCATCGACTCGTCGGGTGTCGGTATCCACCGCGCGATAAACGGATTTGACGTATCCACCAGCGGCACGCGCTGGAAGTTGATATCCGTCTCCGCGAATTGGGGACAGATGTAGTTGACGTAATCCGGCATGCGCCGAAGAATGGTGTCGGTGACCGCCTCGGTGGAATAACCCCGCGCGTTGCGATCCCGGTGCAGCTTCTGGATCCATTCGAGATTGATCACCGGGACGACGCCGATCTTGAGATCCGCGTATTGAGCGACATTCACCTTGTCGGTCACAACGGCCCCGTGAAGACCCTCGTAGAACAAAAGGTCCGAGTTCTCGGGCAGCGGCTGCCAGTCGGTGAACGTACCCGGGGGAACCCCGTGCAACGCCGATTCCGTATCGTCGTGAACGTAGTAGCGCGTGGTGCCGGTTCCGGTCTCGCCATAGCTGCGGAATACGGCCTCAAGTTCAGCGAACAGGTTGGTTTCAGGACTGAAATGACTGAAGTGCTTGTTGCCCTTGTCCGATTCCTCGGCCATGCGGGTGCGCATTTCGGCGCGATTGTAACGGTGGAAAGCGTCGCCTTCGATGTAGGCCGCAACGACTTTCTCGCGACGGAAAATCTGCTCGAAGGTCCGCTTGACGGACGTCGTACCGGCGCCCGACGAACCCGTAATTGAGATGATGGGATGCTTCCTCGACACGATATCGCCCCCTCAAACGCGAAACAGGCCGCGATGCCCGAACAACGGCGCATTCGCTTCCAAGGCGACATCGGGAACAGTATGCATATGTTCGAGCCGCTGGACGTTCTTGATCGAACCCATGATCAGCGGAACCCGCTGATGGAGGCTATCGGGTACGATATCGAGTATCCGTTTTCGTCCGGTGGAAGCGCCGCCGCCTGCCTGCTCGATGACGAAAGCCATCGGGTGCGCCTCGTAAACCAGGCGCAGACGCCCTTCCTCGTAACCGTCCCGGGCGTCTCCGGGATAGAGGAAAATGCCGCCGCGAATGAGAATGCGGAAAGCCTCCGCGACCAGCGAGCCGATCCAGCGCATGTTGAAATTCTTGCCGCCCGGGCCATCGGCTCCGGCAAGGCACTCGTCGATATAGGCGCGAACCGGCAGGTCCCAGTGCCGCCTGTTCGACGCATTGATCGCGAACTCGGTCGCTTCCGCCGGAATCTGCACTGTCGATCCGGTGAGCTTGAACACCCTGTCGACCCGGTCAAGCGTGAAGACGTCGACACCCCGCCCGAGCGTGAGAACGAGAGAGGTCTGCGGACCGTAGACGACGAAACCGGCCGCGAGCTGCGCGCTGCCGGCCTGCCTGAAGGCCGCATTGACATCGGCGGGCGTCGGCATGATCGAAAAAATCGTACCCACCGACATGTTCGTGTTGATGTTCGACGATCCGTCCAACGGGTCGAACGCCACGCAGATCGGCGCATCCGCATTCAGAATATCCAGTTCCGCCATTTCCTCGGAGGCGAGCGCCGCGATCGGCAGAGTTCCGAGAGCGTCACGGATAATTTGATCGGCGCGAACGTCGAGATCCTTTTGAACATCCCCGTCGGTGTTGCGTCCCTGCGCTTGTCCGGTGATCCCGGCCAACGCGCCGCGGCATGTAAGATCGGAGATATCGATCGCAGCCTGCGCAAGCGCGGCGACCGCTTCTTTCACTGCCCGGTGAAGCGGATCCGATCCCGCCTCTCCTTCTATCCTTTCCTGCAGTGTCAGCTCTTGACTCATTCAGACTCCCCCTCGGCCGCAATCTCCAAACAGCCGATTTGCCGCTTTCCAGAGCATTGCGAGACATTGACTCGTTGCATGTAATAAGTACAATTTCAATATCCTTCATCGAACCAAAATTTTTCTTATATGATCTCGAAGCTTCGCGACGTCACCATTCGGCAGCTTCGTGCCCTGGCATCGGTTGCGGCCGGAGGCAGCGTCACTGCGGCCGCCAACAAACTGCATTTGACTCAACCTGCGGTCACGCTGCAGTTGCGGAACCTTCAGCAGCTTTGCGGACTGCCTCTGCTCCAGCGAACCAGCGACGGCATGGTTCTCACGCCGGCGGGACAGGAACTATACACGCTCTTCGAACGCGTCGAAGCCGCGATCGAAAGCTGTGCGACGTCGCTCGACATGATCGCCGGTCGAACCGGCGGGCGCATATCGATCGGCGCCGTCAGTACAGCGAAGTATTTTGTTCCCTTTGCGATTTCAGCCTTTTCGAAACGTCATCCGGGGATGGACATCAGCCTGACGATCGTCAATCGCCAGGACATCCGTCAGGCCTTGCGCGGCTATGCGCTCGATTTCGCAATCATGGGCCACCCGCCACCCGATATCGAACTGGACACCCATCTGATCGGCGACCATCCGCATGTCGTCATCGCGCCGAAAGGGCACCGGCTTGCAAACGCGTCCGGGCTCGCGGCGGTCGATCTGGCGCACGAAAGGTTCGTTTCCCGCGAGCCGGGCTCGGGTACGAGATTCCTCATGGAGCAGTTTTTCGAGAACAGCAATCTTGAGCCGCAGATCGGCATGGAGATGAGCAGCAACGAGACCATCAAGCAGGCGGTGATCGCCGGTCTCGGCATCGCTTTCATCTCGGCGCACACCGTGGCCGTCGAGCTTAAGGAAGGCCGGATGATCACGCTCGATATCGCCGGTCTTCCCATTGTGCGGCAATGGTTCGTCGTCAGGAGGAAGGACAAGGTCCTGCTTCCTCCGGCGCAGGAAATGCTCGATTTTCTGGTCGCCAACGGCAAGCAGTTCCTGCCGCAGACGCCGATCGGCACCGGCCGGAGCGGGCCCGCGCCGGTCAGGTGAGCTGCCCCGAAGGGTTCGCGCGTCAGCGGCGGTCGCGATGCCGATGCGTCGGGTCTATCGCGTTAGGAATGATAACTATACGGCGCCGCTGATGTTCTCAGTCAAACTTGATTTTGTTGATCAAGCGGTTTTGGCCATCAAAATAATAGGCCTCATAGGAGATTCCCGCCAGGGCATACACTTTCTCAATATCGACTTTGCCGGCATCGTTCTGCAAGGATTGAACGTAGCGTTGTCGATCAAGCGAAAGGGATGCCAGCGGAACAACTTTTTCGAACTCCAAGCCTTCGTCGTAACTAACCTCTGCAGAATAGACCAGGTTGTTCCAGGTCAATCTAGCGTTTAGTTCTCCAGCATGGATGGCCACTGTGAGGGCTGGATCATTTGCGAGCTTGATATGGACAACCGCGCTGTTCAACACCAACACGCCGGAAACCACCATGGCGCTATAGCCGGCTCGCGTGAATAGTCCCCTGGATACTCGGGGCAAGACGAACTTCATGAAACCGGAGGACAGAACCGCCGCCAGCGCGACGATCAAGCCGATTCCTATGGTGTTTAGCTGAAACAAACCTAATGACGCATAAAGATAGAGCTTGATCAAATGGAGCAAGGCTTCGTTCGCGGCTCTGGTCGCAATGATTTCATCATTGTCCAAACCACAGCGAAAATAAAAGCGGTTAAACAGGACGCCCACCGCACCCGTCAGACCGGAAATGAAACCTGCCAAAAAGCCGACCAATCTGACCTGCCATGGCGGAACAGTGAGCGATGCGGATGCGGTGTGCTTTGATTCCTGCTTTCTAAAAAGCCAAGGAAGATTGGAGGTTAGAAACAGGCCCATGCACAATTCCAAATACATCGGCTCAAGATAACTCAGCATCTTCGCGCCTAGGATCACCCCCAATATAGCCGTCGGCAAAAACAACTTGGCCATATCCCAACGGACGGCATTAAAAAATATCCAGATTCTGGAAAATGAACTTGTTGCCGTTCCGAGGGTAAGCGCTGCCGGCACCTGGCTTACCGGCAGAGAATAGCCAAGGATCGGGATCAGCAACAATCCGGCGCCGCCGCCACAAAATGCACTGAGAGAAAACGCAACAAACGATACGATGAAAAGCAATAAATAGATCATGGGATCATCGGCTCTGCGAAACGAAAGAATCGTACGCGGCTACCGAAACTATGAAATCGACGATGATATGATCATCGGTCGATATGTCGCGCGATCGGGCGGAACGCGGACCACCAAGTAAGAAGCAACCACCGATCCCCGGAATGTCGCCTGCGGTCTTAAATAATCACAATGCCCGTCACAGCCCGGATCACCTATAGCGTTTTCGCGCGAAGTGGATATCACTCCGCGTGAAGGACCGGAAGAACGGTTAACGAGCCTGACGGAACGCGAACCACCACCAAAAACCCGATCAAAAGGCGGCTGAGCGGCTGAAACGGCGGCCGAGAATGAAACCTGAAAAATGAGACGTGTAATCAGGCAGTTATTACAGTAATTAACATGGTCGGAGTGGCAGGATTTGAACCTGCGACCCCTGCGTCCCGAACGCAGTGCTCTACCGGGCTGAGCCACACTCCGACAAGACGCGGCTTATAGCCTTGGGTTTCGCATACCGCAAGAAGCTGAATCGAGAACTCCATGACGGTGGACCTCACAACGCGGATTCAACCGGCCGGCGAAGCGGCGACGGCAACGGCTGCGCGGGTCCTTCAGGATGGCGGGCTTGTCGCGTTCCCCACCGAGACGGTCTACGGACTCGGCGCCGACGCCGCCAACACGGAGGCGGTCGCACGGCTCTACCGGGCCAAGGGCAGCCCCGCCTTCAATCCGCTGATCGCGCATGTCGGCGATCTTGCCGCCGCCCAACGGA
>CAZOOO010000172.1:0-6979 GCA_964581435.1 uncultured Hyphomicrobiales bacterium
TTTGCAGGAAACCCCTGCCGCAACGGGATGCAAATGTTAGAATCGGACCACTAGACGGCATGTTTTTCGAACGAAAGCGATCGCCGATGTGGTCGCCAACCGGCAAGGGAGATCCGTTCCATGAGCAACCACAGCATCAAGGGCAAAACCGTCATCATCGCTGGCGGCGCGAAAAATCTGGGCGGATTGATAGCGCGCGATCTCGCCGCCCATGGCGCGAAAGCGATCGCCATTCACTATAACAGCGCGGCGGCCGGCGCCGAAGCCGATGCGACGGTGGCCGCAGTCAAGGCGGCCGGCGCCGAGGGCGTCGCCTTTCGGGCGGACCTGACAACGGCGGGCGCCATGGAGAAGCTCTTTGCCGATGCGATTGCCGCAATCGGCAGGCCGGACATCGCCATCAATACCATAGGCAAGGTGCTGAAGAAGCCGATCGTCGAGATATCCGAAGCGGAATACGACGATATGAGCGCCATCAACGCCAAGGCGGCCTTCTTCTTCATCAAGGAGGCGGGCAAGCATCTCAACGACAACGGCAAACTGGTGACGCTCGTCACATCGCTGCTCGGCGCCTTTACGCCCTTCTATTCGAGCTATGCCGGCACCAAGGCTCCGGTCGAGCACTTTACGCGCGCGGCTGCCAAGGAGTTCGGTGAGCGCGGCATCTCGGTGACGGCGATCGGGCCGGGCCCGATGGACACTCCGTTCTTCTATCCGGCGGAGGGTGCGGACGCGGTTGCCTATCACAAGACAGCGGCGGCACTGTCGACGTTCTCCAAGACCGGGCTCACCGACATTGAGGACATCGTCCCCTATATCCGCTTCATGATTTCGGACGGCTGGTGGATGACCGGCCAGACCATCCTCGTCAACGGCGGCTACACCACGAAGTGACAACTTTCCGCCGGCCGACCGCCGGCAGATTTTTGTTCAGTCCCCGCATCTGCCGGCGCGAATTTGGCCTGAAGGCGCTACGGCGGTGAGGCCCATGCCTTGCAGATGAATTGGTATGCAGATGAATTGGTATGATGGCTCGATCAGCGAACGCGTAATCCGCCGCACGTCCCCCGACGGCATGATGGCGGGCTACGGCTGACCTGACCTACGGCCAAGCAATAATCGTACCATGGGGGCCGGAGCCCTAAAGTAAGATCGCGCGAGTCCCGCCATGGCGAAGACGCGCGCTATTGAGCATTCGTCAAATACCGAGGTTTTTGAGAACCGCCAATCCGGCAAAAAAAGCAATCAAAAGTATCGCGCTGCCGATAACGAAGATACCCTTGCCGCGCCTGCTTATCTTACGGCTTCCCTCGTACTCCCGCGTCGAACTGCGCCATTCCCTCAGATCATTCACTGTCTACACTCCGTCATCGCCGGTGCGCGCTCCTCGCGCGTCGTCAGCGCTTAGCGTACACTCGCCCGCACGTCCACACCGGTCATATCCCACAACCGAAATCCACCCTCGAACGCATCGGCGTTGTCGCCGCGACGCGATTTCGGCGGCAGTTTGTCGAGATGCTTGACGTTACCCCCGCCGATCAACACCTCGTCAGGCTCCAGCGCGGCCGTAAGTTGCCTGACAATATCGGTAACGTGCTTGCGCCATTTCTTGTTGCCGCGGCGTTTCCGTCCGGCCTCTCCCGCGTACTCTTCGTAGGTTTTTCCTTTGCGATACGGCAGGTGGCCCAATTCCATCGGCTCCAGTTCGCTATCCGCGATCATCGCCGAGCCAAGCCCGGTGCCGAGCCCCAGAAACAGCATCCGGCCGCCGCGATATCCGCCGAGCGCCTGCATCAACGCATCGTTGACGACCTTGGTCGGCTTGCCGAACGCCTTCTGAAAATCGAAACCCTTCCACCCCTCGCCGAGATTGAAGGGCTCGCGCAGCGGGCGATTGCCGCAGACCGGGCCGGGATAACCGATCGAAATGACGTCGTAGGACCAATCCATCGTCAGCGCCTTGACCTTGCGCACCATCTGCCTGGCTGTGAGATCGAACTCCGATTTGAATTCGCGTTTTATGCGGTCCTTGCTGGTGATCATCTTGACGTGCGACCCGCCCACGTCGATCGCGAGAATGGTCCGGTTCATCCGGTTGGAATGTGCTGCTTTCATGGTTCGTCCTCAAAACATCTGATGCACGCCAGCATCCCTTCAGGATTCCGATCGAATGCAGCAGCATTTCCCGGTTGCGCCCACGGCTTGCGGTCGTTCGCATTCGGGCCTAACTAAAGTCCTTCACCGCTTCACGGAAACGATGAAAGACTCTAGCTTTTTGACGCGTTTTCTTTCCGCGAACCGGTATCCACTTCGCTTGAAAACGCTATAGCTGCGATATCCTGCTTTTCTCACTATCATACTCGCTCTTCCGGAGTGCCTCTCGATGACCGACGCCCCCTACACGCCGCCCAAGGTCTGGACGTTTGACAGGGAAAACGGCGGTCGATTTGCCTCGGTCAACCGGCCGACCGCCGGCGCAACCCACGAAAAGGTGCTGCCCGTCGGCAAACACCCGTTTCAACTTTATTCGCGGGGAACGCCGAACGGCCAGAAGGTCACGATCATGTTCGAGGAGCTGCTCGCGCGCGGCCACACCGGCGCGGAATATGATGCGTGGCTGATTCAGATCGACGGCGAGCAGTTCGGCTCGGGTTTTGTCGAGGTCAATCCGAATTCGAAGATACCGGCGCTGATCGACCGCTCGGGACCCGTGCCGTTTCGGGTGTTCGAGTCCGGCGCGATCCTCCTGCATCTTGCGGAGAAGTTCCGCGAGTTCATTCCGAAGGCAACGGCGGCGCGCGCGGAATGCCTCTCATGGCTGTTCTGGCAGATGGGCAGCGCGCCCTATCTCGGCGGCGGATTCGGTCATTTCTACCACTATGCGCCGGAGAAAATCGAATACGCCGTCAATCGCTTCGCCATGGAGACCAAACGACAGATGGACGTGCTGGACCGCCGACTCAAGGACAATGAATATCTTGCCGGCGCCGAATACTCGATCGCGGACATGGCGGTGTGGCCATGGTACGGCGGCCTGGCCGAGGGCAGGCTCTACGGCGACAGCGCAACCTTCCTCGATGTCCAAAGCTACAAGAACGTGCAACGCGGGACCACCCAGATCGCCGCGCGGCCCGCGGTGAAGCGCGGCCGCATCGTCAACCGAACCTCCGGTGATCCCGCAAGCCAGCTTCACGAGCGCCACGACGCCTCCGATTTCGAGACCCGGACGCAAGACAAGCTGGCGATGCAGGGTTGACGCCTGCCCTCCTCATTTGCGGCCATTCCGAGCCGGAGACTCATTCAATGCAAGGAAAGGTCATCGCCATCACCGGAGCCTCCGGCGCGCTGGGCAAGGTTGTCGTCGATTCCGCCGCCGCACGCGGCGCCAGAGTGGCCTGCATCGACCGGGCTGCCACGAAAGGCGGTGCTGCGGCCGACCGGATCGAACTCGGCGGCGTCGATCTGACTGACCCTGCGCAAGCCTTGCACGCCGTCGATGCGGCGGCGGCGCATTTCGGCCGGCTCGACGTTCTCGTCAATATTGCCGGTGCGTTTGCGTTCGAAACCATCTCCGACGGCGACCCGAAGACCTGGCAGCGCCTTTACGCGATCAACGTGATGACCGCAATGAACGCGTCGCGGGCCGCGATCCCGCATCTGGTTGCATCCGGCGCCGGACGCATCGTCAATATCGGGGCGACCGGAGCATTGCAGGCCGGCGCCGGCATGGGTGCCTATGCCGCGTCGAAAGCGGCCGTGCATCGGCTGACCGAGGCGCTTGCCTCCGAGTTGAAAGGCAAGGTGACCGTCAATGCCGTCCTGCCCTCGACGATCGACACGCCAGCCAACCGCAGGGACATGCCCAAAGCGGATTTCGCGGCGTGGGTGACGACGGCCGAACTCGCGAACGCCATCCTGTTCCTGGCTAGCGATGCGGCGAGCGGCGTCACCGGAGCGCTGGTTCCCGTGCGTGGACGCGTTTGAAGCGCTTCCTTCGTTATATATATTTTTATATAACAATATAGCGGGCTTTTAGGTACTTGCATTTCTCCCATAACGTGTAATCATAACGCCAGCTCTATCTCGGGTAGCGACGGTAGAAGTTCCCAAACCTTGGATTCCGCGGATTTCTTTTCCTCGGAGTTTCCCGCAGGATAGCATCGACATGCTCAGCCTTCACAGCAGCTATGATTACGAGGACTTGCTGGCTTGCGGCCGTGGCGAGATGTTCGGTCCGGGCGAACCCAAGCTTCCGTTGCCGCCGATGCTGATGTTCGATCGCATCACGGAAATCACGAAAAGCGGCGGGAAATACGGACGCGGGCTGGTGCGCACCGAGCTCGACATCAAACCGGACCTCTGGTTCTTCCAATGTCACTTTCAGAACGATCCCGTGATGCCCGGCTGTCTTGGTCTCGACGGGCTTTGGCAGATGGTGGGATTTTATCTGGTCTGGCTCGGCCGCGACCGGAATGTGCGGGCCCGCGCCCTCGGTCTCGGCGCTTTGAAATTTACAGGTCAGGTTCTGCCGCATGCCCGCAAGCTCTCCTACACGGTGGACATCAAGCGGGTGATGCGTTCGAAGCTGGTGATGGCGATTGCCGATGGTTCGGTAAGCGTGGACGGCGAGATGATCTATTATGCCAAGGATCTTCAGCTCGGCCTTTTCAAGAGCCTTCCGGGGTCGCCGATTGAACCGACCAGCTGATAAGCTCCGGCCGCTGAGTCGACCCGAGCCTGCAACATGGAAACGTCGCTTTATCTTCCGGTCAAACGTCATCTTGAAAGCCTCGGCCTCACGGTCAAGGGCGAAGTCGGCGGCTGCGATCTGGTTGCGCTCAACGGCGATGATCCGCCTGTCGTGGTGATCGGCGAGATGAAGCTGTGTTTCAATCTGGAACTCATCCTGCAAGGCGTCGCGCGCGCCGGCGCATGCGATGAGGTCTGGCTTGCCGCCAGGCTGTCGATGCGCGGCAAGGGACGCGAGAGCGACGCGCGCTATCGCAACCTGTGCCGGCGGCTCGGGTTCGGAATGCTCGGGGTAACCCACCAAGGGAGTGTTGAAGTGTTGGTGGCGCCCTCCACCGTCACTCCGCGCCGCAATCCCAAGAAGCGCTCTCGCCTGGTCGTTGAACACCAACGCCGCAAGGGCGATCCGGTTGCCGGCGGCAGCACGCGGATGCCGATCATGACAGCATATCGCCAGCAGGCGCTGAGCTGCGCGGCCGCAATGGCTACAGGTCCATGCCGCGTGCGGGATCTCAGAGCGGAAAATCCCGATGCCGGAAAAATTCTCCTTCACAATGTCTATGGATGGTTCGATCGCGTCGAGCGTGGAATTTATAGCCTGACCGAGGCCGGCAAAGACGCGCTGAAGCGATGGCCCCAGCGTTCATCCGAAGCGGTACCGACCGCCGAATAAATATGGTGGGCCAAGTTCTGATCCAGGGCTTTTCCGCAAGGGCGCGGCGGCATGTCGCATGTGGTTTTTTCCCGACCTGTAACGCGCAAAGCGCGTCAAAATGCATAGCTGTTTTGCCGCTCCGGATCCCGTATTGAGGACGATACCGAGTCTCCTGAAGCAGGAAGCCGTCAGATTGGACTTTCCGCTTCCTCACGCTGAACAGCCGTGCCCTGAATTTAAATCGAAAGGCGCGGATATCGGAGACAAACGCTCGAAGAGCCGTCGCTCTTCGAACGATTATGATCATGGCGCGTTGAGGCGTTTCACGTCAGTTTTTCATGGGCCGGGTTTGCACAACCATTGAGGCGAACGATGAGCGAAGGCTGGCATACAAAATACGGCACCCGGCGGGTACGCCGCGATCCTCCCACGTTGGAGGAAGCCATTTTCGCAGCGACCGGAATCACCGACGATCTCGACTCGCAGGCGGAAATCGCGGCATCGCTGATTGGAATGCCGTTCGATATCGTTCACGCGGAGGTCAAGAAGGCTGCTCGTGCCGTGACGCGGTCGCCCACAACGCGCGTGTTCGCGGGTGAGCAAGGCGCCTTGCGCTCGGTCGTGGTCGAGCGCCGCGGGATCCGCAGGGTCGCCAGCGACAAGCGACTCTGACCGCACGTTGGTATTGCCGCGGCCGAAGCGCTATCTTGTTACATTCTCAAGCAAGGCCGACATGCTTCGCGGTGTCAAGAATCGCGTGACGACAATGCGAACTGTCGCTGCCTGGGCCCCGCTTATGACGGTATCAGAAGCGGGGCCCTCCGACTTGATTTGACGCGTTTTCTTTTCGCGAGCCGGTGAATCTACCCCGCTCGAAAACGGTTCAGGAAGGATACCGGATGCCGGAAAATCGCGACTTGCTCTTTTTGATAGTTGGCACACTGATCATTGCGGCGCCTGCCGCATACGCCTCGCAAGTTGCGCGCGAGACCGATGTCGTCAATCTGCGGCTGGGCGAACGCATTCTTGTCGATGACGGATCCTGTCCGTCGGGGCAGATCAAGGAAATCTCTGGTGCCAAGCTGACCCCGGCCGGCGTCGTTCCGGCACGCAAGTGCATAGCGCGGCTCCGCTCGAAGTGATGCAGATGAATGCGTCCCGCAACCGCAGTCCGGGACACCGCCTCGCACCGAACCTTTATATCCTTCTTGAGCACGATCTTATCGGAAAACCGGTTTCCGCTTTTCGGGATCATGCTCTAATCGGAAATGAAATCTCCGCATTTTTGTACGGGAGTATCCGAAGCGCCCCATGGCATGATCGGCACCGAGGACGTCGAATTCTGTGGCGAGCCCTCGATCACCCGGTCGGAATAAACCATATAGACCAGCGTGTTTCGTTTCGCGTCGCAGCCCCGCACGATCTGCATCTTCTTGAAGAACAGCGAGCGCCGCTGCCGGAACATGTCTTCGCCCTGCTTCATCTTTCCCTTGAAACGAATCGGTCCCATCTGGCGACAGGACAGCGAAATATCCGAGACTTCCTCCGCCACTCCCAGCCAACCCTTGATGCCGC
>CAZOOO010000173.1:0-6939 GCA_964581435.1 uncultured Hyphomicrobiales bacterium
AGGCCGCCAATATCCAGTTGACGACGCTGCTCAACGCATCGCTGCGCCGGGTTCTTGGCGAGGTGTCGTTCATTCAGGTCGTGCGGGATGAGCGTGAACTGCTGATGGGCCGCATCCGCGACCAGCTTGACAGGGAGGCTGCCGGATACGGCATTTCGGTGGTCGATGTCCGGATTCGGCGAGCCGACCTGCCGGAGCAGAACAGCCAGGCGATCTATCAGCGTATGCAGACCGAGCGACAGCGCGAAGCCGCCGAATTCCGCGCCCAGGGTGGTCAGAAGGCGCAGGAAATCCGGGCCAAGGCCGATCGGGAAGCGACAGTAACCATCGCCGAGGCCAACTCGTCGGCGGAGCAGATTCGCGGTCAGGGCGACGGCGAGCGCAACAGGATTTTCGCCCAGGCCTACAATCAGGATCCGGCGTTCTTTGCATTCTATCGGTCCATGGGCGCCTATCAGGCCGGGCTGAAGAGCAGCGATACGCGCTTCCTGCTGAAGCCGGATTCCGATTTCTTCCGCTTTTTCGGTCATATCGGCGGTCGGTCGGCGGCCTCTGCGCCGAAGCAGTAACCCGCGTTGCGATGCCGGAGTCTGATTCAACTGCGTTGGATCAGACTCCGGCCTTAACTTTTGATCGAGCATGATCTTATCCGAAAACCGGTTTCCACTTTTCGGGATCATGCTCTGGGAGACGCCGTCAGATGGGTTCCATTGCCTTCGCCGATTTTCTTATCGGTCTCGGTATTCTTTTCATGCTCGAAGGCATCCTGTTCGCGGCGGCGCCGGATTTGACCAAGCGTGCGATGAAAGGCGCGCTTGCGACTCCGGAACCCGTTTTACGGATGGCGGGTATCGGGTCGGCAATCGCGGGCCTTATCCTGATCTGGCTGGTCAGGAGTTAGGAGAGCAGGCCGTTGGCGGCAACTTCACGCACGCGGACTCCGCAAGTTGTTTGATCCGCTCATGATCCTGTGTTTCAGGCGAGAGCGGTTCTAAAGCCTGACTTTGGCAACGGAACTCGGGCAACGGAACTCGTGAAGGCGGCTCCGGCCTTTTGCCGTAATCGAAAATCCTGTCGGGTCTGCGAACGCCGTTTTCGCTGCTTGCGCAGGTCCGGCGTCCGGCGCAGTGTATGCTCCGGCAATATGCTTCTCCAGGAGAGACTCGAAACATGATCCGAGCGATTCCCGCGTTGCGCCTTCGCCGGCGTTCCCTGCTGGCCGCGCTTTGCCTCAGCGCCGCAAGCGCCGTGATGTCCGGGCCGGCGCTGGCCCGCGGTCCCGATGGCATCGCCGATGTGGCGGAAAAGGTGATCGACGCGGTGGTCAATATCTCGACGACCCAAACGGTTGAAGCCAAGAGCGGCGAGGGCCGCCGCATGATTCCGCAACTTCCGCCGGGATCGCCGTTCGAGGAGTTCTTCGACGACTTCTTCAAGAATCGCCACGGCGGCAAGAATGACGGCCTGCAAACGCACAAGACGAACTCGCTCGGCTCCGGGTTCATCGTCGATGCCGCCGGAATAGTGGTCACCAACAATCACGTCATCGCCGATTCCGATGAGATCAACGTCATTCTGAATGACGGCACCAAGGTTAAGGCCGAGACCGTCGGAGTCGACAAGAAAACCGACCTTGCGGTGCTGAAGTTCAAGCCGCCGCATCCGCTGACGGCCGTCAAGTTCGGCGATTCCGACAAGTTGCGGCTCGGCGAATGGGTGATCGCCATCGGCAACCCGTTCAGTCTCGGCGGTTCCGTTACCGCCGGGATCGTCTCGGCGCGCAACCGCGACATCAACAACGGCCCCTATGACAGCTACATCCAGACCGACGCCGCCATCAACCGCGGCAACTCCGGCGGCCCGCTGTTCAACCTCGACGGCGAGGTCGTGGGGGTGAACACGCTGATTATCTCGCCGTCCGGCGGCTCGATCGGCATCGGCTTCGCGGTGCCGTCGAAAACGGTCGCGGGCGTCGTCGATCAGTTGCGGCAGTTCGGGGAGTTGCGGCGCGGCTGGCTCGGCGTCCGCATCCAGCAGGTCACCGACGAAATCGCCGACAGCCTCAATATCAAGCCGGCCCGCGGAGCGCTGGTTGCCGGCGTGGAGGATAAGGGGCCGGCCAAGCCTGCCGGCATCGAGCCCGGCGATGTCGTCATCGCTTTCGACGGCAAGGACATCAAGGAGCCGAAAGATCTGTCGCGCATGGTCGCCGACACTGCGGTGGGCAAGACGGTCAAGGTCGTGATCATCCGCAAAGGCAAGGAAGAGACCAAGAAGGTGACGCTGGGACGTCTCGACGACAGCGACAAGCCCACACCCGTCTCGATCAAGACCAAGCCCGGGGACGACGACAAGCCGATAACGCAGAGGGCGCTCGGCCTCGATCTCGCCGCGCTCAGCAAGGACCTGCGAGCGCGATACAAGATCAAGGACAGTGTCAGGGGTGTCGTCATCACCGATGTGGAAGCGGATTCCGACGCCGCCGAGAAGCGGCTCAGCGCCGGCGACGTCATCGTGGAGGTGGCGCAGGAAGCCGTGAGCAGCGCTTCCGATATCCGCAAGCGAATCGATCAATTGAAGAAGGACGGCAAGAAGGCGGTGCTGCTGATGGTCTCGAACGGCGCCGGCGAACTGCGGTTCGTGGCGTTGAGCCTGAAGTAAGCGCGACCCGCTTCCGCCCGTCATTCCGGTCGGCTTGCAACGCAAGCGATCCGGAATGGATTGCCCGCCGGATTCGGTCCGAACCTACGCGCCGGCGAACTCGTCGCGCCGGTACCCTTGCGCATACAGCAGCGCGGTAAGGTCGCCGTAGTCGATACGGGCGGCCGCCGCGGCGGCAACCGCCGGCTTGGCGTGATAGGCGACGCCGAGGCCCGCGTTCTGGATCATGCCGAGGTCGTTGGCGCCGTCGCCCACCGCCAGCGTATCCAGGTTGTCGAGACCTGAGGCCTCGCGCAGTTCGACCAAAGTCGCAAGTTTTGCCTCGCGGCCGACGATCGGTTCCGCGGCCTTGCCCGACAGTTTCCCGTCTTCGATCATCAGCGCATTGCCGCGATTTTCCTGAAAGCCGATCATGGCGGCCACCGCCTCGGTGAACAGCGTGAAGCCGCCGGAGATCAGGCAGGTATAGGCGCCGTTGGCGCGCATGGTCATGACCAGTTCGCGGCCGCCCGGCGTCGGCGTGATGCGTTTTGCCAGCACTTCGTCTGCCACGGATACGGGAAGCCCCCTCAGCAATGCCACGCGCTCGCGCAGCGCGGCTTCGAATTGCATTTCGCCGCGCATGGCGCGTTCGGTGATGGCGGCGACCTGCGCTTTAAGACCGGCGAAATCGGCGAGTTCGTCGATGCACTCCTGGCCGATCATGGTGGAATCCATGTCGGCCAGAAACAGCCTCTTGCGCCGGCCGAGTTGCGGCTGGACCACCACGTCGATCGGCAGATCGCCGCGCGCCTCGCGCAGGCGCTGCACGATCGCGGGAATGGCCTCTTCGCTTTCGAAGGGAATGTCGGCGGCGACCTCGTCCCACAGCCAGTGCGCCGGGCCCGCATTGCCGAGAATTGCGCGCGCGCCGTCCAGCACCGTGCTATCGAGCGCGGGGTTGACAGGATTGCAGATCAGCGTGGCGACGAGCGACATGGACGGGTTGAACCATGGAAAGGAGCGGGCGACGGATGCCGTGCTTATCGCAGGGCCGACCGCGAGCGGCAAGTCTGCGCTGGCGCTGGCGCTCGCCGAACGGACCGGCGGCGTCGTCATCAACACCGACTCGATGCAGGTCTATCGCGACCTCCGCATCATCACGGCGCGCCCGACCCCGGACCAGGAGGCGCGCGCGCCGCACCGGCTTTACGGTCGTGTCGATGCGGGCGTGAACTGCTCCGCCGGGATGTGGGTCGGCGATGCGGCCAAAGCTCTCCGGGACGCGCGCGCGCAAAACCGGCTGCCCATCTTTGTCGGCGGCTCCGGCCTTTACTTCAAGGCGCTGACCCGCGGCCTGTCGGCGGTGCCGCCGATTCCGTCTCAAGTGCGCGATGATGTCCGTGCTCGCCTCGAACGTGACGGGGTCGAAGCCCTTCATGCGGTTCTTGCCCGGCGCGATCCTGAGACAGCGCAACATCTGAAGCCGCGCGACCGCGTCCGCATCGCCCGCGCGCTCGAAGTCGTCGAGGCGACCGGACGTTCGCTGGCCGACTGGCATCGCGATGGCCTGCCGCCGTTGCTGCCGCCCGGACGGGTGAGGGCGGTCTTCCTTGCTCCGGATCGTGATGCGCTCTATGCGTGGATCGACGCCCGTTTCGGTGCGATGCTGGCGGCCGGGGCGCTGGAAGAGGTCGCGGAACTGGCCGAACGGCGCCTCGATCCGCTGCTGCCGGTGATGAAGGCGCACGGCGTGCCCGCGCTGATCCGGCATCTGCGCGGCGAGATTTCTTTGGAGCAGGCGGCCGGGATCGGCCGCGCCGATACCCGCCATTATGCCAAGCGGCAGTTCACCTGGTTTCGCCACCAGTTGCCGGAATTCGCCTGGGTCAGTCCGGATGAGGCAGACAAGATGTTGGGCGAAGCCTGAGGCGCAACATGCCGGGACGACTTGCCGATATCGTCGGCCTTTCCCTCTCAATCCGCCGAAATCGGCATATTTGCATCGAAACGCCGTTGACGGCCGCAAATCTGCCCCGTATAACCCGCGCAACCTTTGGGAAATTTGACGGTTAAATGCGCAACTTTGTTATCAGAAGCCTTGTTCTGGTGACCGTCGTACCCTGGAACACCGCCCGGGACGGCTGAGCCGTCCGAATGGAAGGCGGTGTGCCGGGGCCCTTCAAAGGCCCTTTTTTATTTTCTGCGACGCCGGCGGACTGACCAGAAGCCTGCGCGAATCCGGAGCCGACCCATGAGTGAAAGCAAACGCCAAGATCAGATGACCGGTGCGGCCATGATCGTGCGCGCGCTCGTCGATCACGGCGTCAAACATATTTTCGGCTATCCGGGCGGTGCGGTGCTTCCGATCTACGACGAGATTTTCCAGCAGAGCGAGATCGAACACATCCTGGTGCGGCACGAGCAGGGTGCAGGGCACGCGGCCGAAGGCTATGCCCGCTCCACCGGCAAGCCCGGGGTGGCGCTCGTGACCTCGGGGCCGGGCGCCACCAACATGGTGACGCCGCTGACCGATGCGCTGATGGATTCGATCCCTCTGGTCTGCATCACCGGCCAGGTGCCGACACACCTGATCGGCAACGATGCGTTCCAGGAGTGCGACACCGTCGGCATCACGAGGCCCTGTACGAAGCACAACTGGCTGGTGCGGGACATCAAGGACTTGCCCAAGGTGCTGCACGAGGCGTTTTATGTCGCGACCTCCGGCCGTCCCGGTCCGGTCGTGGTCGATGTGCCCAAGGACTTGCAGTTCGCGACCGGCGCCTACACGCCGCCGCGCAAGTCGGACGTCCACGTCTCATACAAGCCTCAGATCAAGGCAGACGCCGGACAGATACGCAAGGCCGTCGCGCTGTTGCTGAATGCCAAGCGGCCGGTGATCTATACCGGCGGCGGCGTCATCAACTCGGGCCGTGAGGCGTCGAAGACGTTGCGCGCGCTGGTCGAAGCCACCGGTTTTCCGGTTACATCGACCTTGATGGGATTGGGAGCCTATCCGGCCTCCGGCAGGAACTGGCTCGGCATGCTCGGTATGCACGGCACCTATGAAGCCAACATGGCGATGCATGACTGCGACGTCATGCTGTGCATCGGCGCGCGTTTCGACGATCGGATAACGGGCCGCACCGACGCGTTCTCGCCGGGCTCCAAGAAGATTCACATCGATATCGATCCCTCCTCGATCAACAAGAATATCCGCGTCGACGTGCCGATCATCGGCGACGCCGGCAGCGTCATGACCGACCTGTTGCAGGCGTTCAAGGCGGAGGGCAAGACGCCGAAGATCGATCCGTGGTGGTTCGAGATCGGACGCTGGCGCGCGCGCAACTCGCTGGCCTACAGGAAGAACGATGACGTGATCCTGCCGCAGTTCGCGATCCAGCGCCTGTTCGAGGCGACGCGGGGGCGGGACACCTACATCACCACCGAAGTCGGCCAGCATCAGATGTGGGCGGCGCAGTTCTTCGGTTTCGAGGAGCCGCACCGCCTGATGACCTCTGGCGGCCTCGGCACCATGGGCTACGGCCTTCCGGCCGCGCTCGGCGTGCAGGTGGCGCATCGCGACAGCCTTGTCATCGACATCGCCGGCGATGCCTCGGTGCAGATGACGATGCAGGAAATGTCGACGGCGGTTCAACACGATCTTCCGATCAAGATCTTCATCCTCAACAACCAGTACATGGGCATGGTGCGGCAGTGGCAGCAGTTGCTGCATGGCAACCGGCTTTCGCACTCGTATTCCGAGGCGCTTCCCGATTTCGTCAAGCTCGCCGATGCCTTCGGCTGTGTCGGCATCCAGACGACGAAGCCGTCCGACCTCGATGGCGCGATCAGGGAAATGATCTCGGTGAAGAAGCCGGTGCTGTTCGACTGCCGCGTCGCGGCGCTGGAAAACTGCTTTCCGATGATCCCGTCCGGCAAGGCGCATAACGAGATGCTGTTGCCGGCGGAGGCTAATGACGATGCCACCGCGGCCGCCTTTGCCGGCGGCAAGGCGCTGGTGTGAGATTTCAATGAGAGACACATACCTGTTCAACAATACGACGTCATCGTCCGGCTTGACCGGACGACCCGGTACGCCGCGATGGTTGTGCTTGGCTGCTGGCGTGGACGCATACTGGATGCCCGCCTTCGCGGGCATGACCAACGAGAGACTGTAATGAACCAGCCCGCTTCCGCCTACTTCCTCGAAGAGCGCCACGATCCCAACGAGACTCATACCTTGTCGGTGCTGGTCGCCAACGAGCCGGGCGTGCTGGCGCGGGTGATCGGGCTGTT
>CAZOOO010000174.1:0-6833 GCA_964581435.1 uncultured Hyphomicrobiales bacterium
AAGGACAAACGACGATGGCGAAAACGAGCGAGAGATCCCGACCGATTAAGAGGGCGAGATACTTGCCGAGCAGGTCGATCAGGACGACCCGGTCGGCCGGCTCCATCCGCGCGATGACGCGGGGATCAAGACCGGCCGGAGCAGCGGCCATCGAGCCGCCGTCCGCCGTGAACGCGAGGAAGCCGTTGAGCCGCTCGGGCCAGCGGAATTTCAGCAAGACCTCGATCAACCGATCCGATGGTTCCTCATCGGCGAGCGATCGCTCGAACGCCTTGGACAGAACCTGATGGAAGGCCGTGTCCATGGCGGCACCGTAGCGGGAACCGAAATCGGCATCGCGCCTGCGGTGGTCATGGATAGTGGCAACCGAAACGCCCGTCGCCTCGGACGCCATCTTCGGCGAGCCGGTGCGCGACACGATGTCCAGCACCTTCGTCTCGACGGCCGGCGACCAACGCCGGTCCATGGCGGGACGGCGCACCGCCCGCGTCTCGTTCTTCCTGTCGCCCATGATCCGCGTCCCACATTATATAATGTCGGCTGCAACGATGCGGCGCGCGGAGTGTGCGGGGAAGCGACCGACGAAGTGCTCGGACTGCGCGACCTGCTTGCCGTGCATGCCCGCGAGCGACTTCAGCGCCCGCGCGAACGTTCCCTTGCCTGCGCCCTTCGAGCCCTTGAAGACAAGCGCCACCTCCGCAGGCACGTCGGGCTTCTGCACCATGAACGCCGCCCAGCGCAGCACGTAGTCGAAGGACTCGGCGTCGCCACGGCACAGCACATCCTTCAACAACCGCTTCATCAGCGACCAGTCGCCCGCCTTCGGATCGACCGCCCAGCCGCGCCAGAGATTGTAGAGCGACGTGTGCGTGCGCTCAGGCGAAGGATCGAACACCACGCCCTCGTACTGGCGCCGCCTCGGATGCTTCACCCACCACGAGCCGAGCGCCTTCTGCTTGCCGTCCTCGACCTCCACCGTCCGGCTGTCGAAATGCGCGCTGACGGCGCCGGCCGAGAACCATTCGACCTCGACGTGACCGAGGGTCGGATGATTGCGCTCGCGACCGACGAGATACTTGCCGCCATGCAGGACCGTGAAGTGATTGCGGTTCATGCGCGCGAGCGCCAGGTCGCCCATCGAGCGCGGCATTTCGGGCGCATCGTCGAAATCGTCCTCGGGCGACGAACGCAGAACCTCCTCGATCCATGCGCCATGCCCCGCATCGGAGAGCGCCTTGAGCAGGGTTCCGAGTTTCACGCCATCCGGCTTGATCGACAGCTTGCGCCAGCGATCACGGATGCGCGCCTCTTGATCGGCATAGTCGGGATCGCCGATCGACCAGGCCACGAACTCGTCCTCCCCAGCGCCACGAGTGCCATGGTGGCAGGACATCATGATCGCCAACCAATCGTGATGAAGGCGGTTGTACTTCATGACATCGAGCTTCGAGAGCAGCCGTTCCAACTGCTCCGGCGTGATTTCGCCGTGCGCGTCGGTCGACGCCTCGACGGAATGCTTCCCAATGGCGTCCAGGAGAGCCGTGGTTGCCTCGGGCGCTTCGGATAAGGACATCGCAAGCGGATCGTCGTCGAGACAATACAGCTTGCCGGTGTCGGGATGGATCGAACCCGCCGCCACGACCTGGAAGCCAGCCGACTTGAACTCGACACCGGGATAGTCGGCAAGGCCGCCGGCCACCCGCATATCCGCGTGCTTGCGATAGTAGTGATGGAAGCCACCGCCGCCGGTGCGCACGAAGGGCGCGTCAGGCAGGCCGAAATCGACCCGCAGATCGTCGAAGCTGTCGACCCCACCGACGAAATTGCGGGGGTCGACATCGATGACCAGATCGGTGTCGCGCAAGCGAACGCCGACATTCCCGCCAGCCGAAAAGCGGGCCGTGGCCTCGCTTGGCGTCAGGGCAGACATCCGCCGCCAGCCGCTCCTCGCCGGCCTCTTGCCGTCGATCGGGATCAGCTCGTGACCGGCAGCGATATGGGCGTTCAGGGCCTCGGGGTCGTGCTTCGACGGCGTGTCGGACACCTTGGCGACGGTATCCTCAGCCTTGTCGATGTCGAACTCGACGGTCTTCTCCAAAGCTCCTGCGGGCGCGCCGATCCCCTCGGCGCGCGCGTTTGCATTTTCCATGAGATCGCTCATCGACCGTCCTCCCCACGCACGAAGGCGTCGAGGTCGTCGACGTGGTAGCGAACGACCTTGCCCTGGACGACGTGATAGCGCGGCCCCGCGCCGTTCGAGCGCCAGGTGCGCAGGGTCGCGGGAGTCGATGAGAGATAGACCGCCGCCGCCTCGCTATCGAGCCAGGGGCTGCGGTGAAGCGCGGGCCTTCGCCCTTGGATCGCCAGCCCTTGAGCGTTCCCGGCTCACGGCGCAGGTAGGCGGCCGCTGCCTCGGTGTCGAACCAGGGCGTGAACCAATGCGTGTCGAGATACCAGCGGACCAGAGCCTCGACGGCCTCCATCGTGACAGGTCCCTGCTTCTTCGCCGGCCGCTGCCGTTGCACGGGCACCGGCGCGTGAGGCTTCGCGCGGGGACCTTTCCCGTTACGCGGCATCGCGCTCCTCCGTCGCGGCCGCGAGCCGCAGCGTCGAGGCCCGCGCCGCCACGATCCTGTTCTCCAGCGCCTGCGCGTGCGGCCGCAGGTGCTCGACGAGGTGCTCGGCGTGGACGTAGCCGCCGGATGCGCCCGGAAGCCGCTGGCCGAGAAGAAGCGCGCTCTCGGCGTAGGGCACGCCGGCCGCGATGAACATGGTACGGGCGTGGTGGCGATACTCATGCGGGCTCGGCAGACCGCGCTTCCTCTCCTTCGGCTCGGTCGTGCAGCCCTTGCCGCTTGCCGGCGAGGGCCAGAGCCAGGGATTGTTGAACGGCAGGTCGTCCTCGAGCCGCTGCGCGATCATGTCCCGCAGGAACCTGCCCATGGGAAACAGCATCCGTCCGCCGGCCTTCATGTGGTTGAAGATCAGCACGCCCCGCGCGAGGTCCACGTCCTTGCGCTTGACGCCGAGGATCGAGGCCCGCCGCGCGCCGGTCAGCAACATGGCCCTATGGAGATCGCGCCGGATGGGCGACAATGCCTCCGTCTTCTCCCACCAATCGGCAAGATCGAGCTCATCGACCTGACGGCTCCTGCCGACCGGCAGGCGGAGAAACGCCACGGGGTTGGAGGTCAGCGTTTCATCGAGGCGGATGGCGGTGTTGATGACCGCCCGCAGGGTGCGCATCACGCCGGTCGCGGTCGGCTGTCCTTTCGCGCTGCGCAGGTGCTGGTAGATGTCCCGCACCTCCGAACGGGAAAGATCGGCCACGGCCCGGTTCTTGTAGCGGGAGAGATAGTGCTCGATGTTGTACCGATAGCTCTCGACCGTGGCGTCCCTGAAGGGCTTCTCCTGAAGATGCTCGTCGAGCGCCTGCAAGAGCGTGATGCCGCTCTCCTTCGGTCCGGCGGTCGGGTCCGCGCCCGAGCACTTTCGCGATGTGACCAATCCACCGAAACGCTGCCTTTCAGGCTGACAAGCAGTTCGTGCGCGATCACTTTGAGGGAATCATTTTTGAGGGAATCATTGCCCATCACCTCGACGGCGCTCTCGCTCTCGCTCTCGGCCAGAGCGTCATAGAAGGCGATCTCGTCCTGAGACAGGCCTTCATCCTGATGGGGCGTCGGGCAAAACTTCTCGGAAAAAGCCACCGAGAAGCCACCGAAAAAGTAGCCCGTCCCAGCACCGAGGCGGGCCGCATTGGTTAGGCAGGCACTCGCTCGCCAACGTGGTCGAAGATGATCGGCTCGCGAACCTTCATGTCACCCACGACGCGCCCGATAACCAGATCGTTGAAGTCGGCAAGGCTCAGTTCCTGCGGATGGTACAGCGGGTTGTCGTAGACAATCTGTACCTGGCCCTTGGGAAGATACTTCGCCCGCACGCCACGCCGATATCCTGATCGTGGATTGCGATGCCGTGTCGACCGTCTATCACGAGAGCGTGCCGGGCCATCATATCCAACTCGGCGGCTCAAGGCTGCTGGACCTGACGCGCGTGCAACGCATCGACGCGGCCGCCGGCCACGCCGAAGGTTGGGCGCTTTATGCCGAACGGCTGATGGATGAGATGGGTTGGTTCGACACGCCGCAGACCAGACTCGGTTTTCTATCGCTTCAGTCTTTCCGGGCCGCCCGCGTCATCGTCGATATCGGTCTCCATACAGGACGCGCCATACCAGCCGGGTCCGAAGGCGCCGGAGAACCGTGGACCTTCGAGCGGGCCGTGAATGCCATCAATTATGCCTCGGGCTTCGGGCGTGATGCGACCGCGCTGGAGATCATGCGGTATCTCGCCTGGCCTGCCCAGGCGCCCTGCTACAAACTCAGCGAGCGCACATGGCTCACCGCGCAGGCGGAAGCCCTGGCGAGAGCTGGCGCTAGCTTCAATCGCCGCGCCTGGCACGCGAAGGCACTCGCTCTTGGTCCGTTAGGCCTCGATCGGCTGACGAGAGAGCTCAAAACCATATGAACCCTCCGGCAACGGGCTATTGTCCGAACCGTTGATGCCCTCGCCCCAACGTCCGCCGCAGCGCTGCGGACGGCAGTTCGCCGTAGACACGTTGATAAAAGCCGGCCTTGCTCATGCCGCGACCTCTTCCTCCTCCTCGCCACGCCGCGTGCTGAGCGCGGCCTTGCTGTGCGCGGCTTCGATGGCATCGGCCAGATCGCTGCGGAACCGAACATAAGGCGGCTTTACGCCGTGAATCAAAAGCGTGCGCCGGATCGCCGGACGCGCACCGGCAATATAGACGCGCGCGCCCCGGCGATGCGCCTTCTGCACAAAACCCTCAACCGTCGCAGCTCCAGAGGAGTCGATCACCGGCACACCCGAGAAATCGATGACATAGGCTTTCGGATGCTCGCCGATATTATCGAGCGCCGCGCCGACATTTCCCGCCGCCCCGAAAAAGAACGCCCCGGAAATCCGGTGAACAGCCACGTCGGGACTAGTGGCAAGGTCGGCATCATCCGGCTTGCGGCCGTTGCCACTGTCCAGCTTGCCGTCCTCGATCGACTGATGTGCATTCTCGACTTCCACGGTCTGCGCCATGCGATGCAGGAACAGGAGCGCGCCGATCCCGAAACCGACAAGAATGCCTTCGGTGAGGCCAAGGAAGATCACCAGCAGGAACGTCGTCAGCAATATCACCGCATCGCTGCGCGATGCGCGCAGAAGCGTTGCGAATGCGTGCTTTTCGGCCATGTTCCACGCGACCACGGCCAGCACGGCCCCAAGCGCTCCCAGCGGGATGTACGAAGCGAGTGGCGCGGCGACGAGCATGAACAGCAGCAAAAACACCGCATGCAGCATGCCCGCGATCGGGCCGCGTGCGCCGGAGCGCACATTCGTCGCGGTGCGGGCGATGGTGCCGGTTACACAGAAGCCGCCAAAGATCGGGGCGGCGATGTTGGCGAGACCTTGCGCCGCAAGCTCGCAGTTGGAACGGTGTCGCTGCCCGCTCATGGAGTCGGCCACCACCGCCGACAACAGGCTCTCGATACCCCCCAGCAGCGCGAAGGACAGGGCTGCGGGCAGCACCTCCACGATCTTCTCCATCGAAATCGCGGGGAGCGCGGGTGCCGGCAGGGTCTGGGGAATTCCGCCGAATCGGGTGCCGATGGTCTCGATCGGCAGACCGAGCAACCAAGCGGCGACCGAGGCAATACACACTGCGATCAGCATCCCGGGCCAGTGGGGACGGAAGCGGCGTATAGCAACGATCACCGCGACCGTCAGGCCGGAGACGGCCACCGCCGCCGCGCTGATGGTGGGCAACGCTTCGCCAATGGCCCTCAGCTTCGGGATCAGCGGCCCCGGTTCTCCGCCCGCAAGGGTGAGCCCTAGTAATTCGGTGATCTGGCTGGCGAAGATGATCACGGCGATGCCCGCCGTGAACCCCACCGTCACCGGGAACGGAATATACCTGATGAAGGTCCCGAGCCGCAGCAATCCGATCGTGAGTTGGATGACGCCCGAAATCATGGTGGCAAGGAGCAGCCCCTCCACCCCGTGAGCCGCGACGGTCGCGGACACAAGAACGATGAACGCGCCCGCCGGCCCGCCGATCTGGAACCGGCTCCCGCCGAGAAGCGAGACGATGAACCCGCCGATGATCGCGGTGTACAAACCACGGTCCGGGGTCACGCCGGAGGCGATCGCGATCGCCATGGAGAGCGGCAGCGCCACGATGGCGACGGTCAACCCCGAGATAGCATCGGCGCGGAAATCCCTGAACCCATAACCTTCCCGGAGTACCGTGACGAGCTTGGGCGTGAATTCTTGAACAAGGCCCGATACAACCGGTCGCGCAGCCATAGCCATCCCTTTCATGCCATTTGAGCGGCGGGATCATCGGCCGGGGCCGGCGGTCGCCGTCGCGCTGCGAAACCCCGGACATCTCGGCCAGTTGCTTCCGGTCGATGCCGAGCAAGGCGCGGATAGCACGCATTTGCGCGGAGGTGATCAAGGCTCGCTCACGCCAAGTGTATCCTACTTTACATTTGAAACATCAAGAGACAAATAATCGCAGCTTAAGCGACCCGCGGCGGCCTAACCGAGACGGCCACGAATGGTTTCAATCGGCAGGAACCAAGGTGCGGCTGTTTTCAGGACAAAGGGGCTCGATTCGCAGATTTTACACGGCGGTCTTCCCACAATAAGCGGGCGTGCATCATAAACGAGCTTCGGGCGAAAGCACCCCTCCCCTGAACAGCGGTTAGATCACGATGATCCTGGATCGAATCGATCCAGGATCATGAACGTGATCGATT
>CAZOOO010000175.1:0-6594 GCA_964581435.1 uncultured Hyphomicrobiales bacterium
CCACCATCATGGTCGCGCCGCTGATGACCTGCTCGGCGCGCATCCCGGTCTACACATTGATCATTGCAGCCTTCGTGCCGAACCAGCCGGTGCTTGGCGTCCTCGGATTGCAGGGGCTCGTGATGTTCGGGCTCTATGCTGTGGGCATATTCAGCGCGCTTGCGGTGTCGTTCGTGGCCAACCGCTTCTTCTGGCGCGACAGCGCGACGCCGCCTTTCATGCTGGAACTGCCGGATTATAAGCTGCCGCAACTGCGCAGCGTGCTGATGAACCTCTACCAGCGCGCGATGGCATTTTTGAAGCGCGCCGGCACGACAATCTTCGCCATGATGGTTCTGATCTGGTTCCTGGCGTCGTTTCCGCGCCCGCCGGCCGGCGCCGCCGAGCCCGCGATCGATTTCAGCCTTGCGGCCATGATCGGCCGCTGGATCGAACCCGTGCTCGCGCCGATCGGCTTCAACTGGCAGATCAGCGTTGCGCTTATTCCCGGCATGGCCGCGCGCGAGGTGGCGGTTGCTTCGCTGGGCACCGTCTATGCGATCGAGGGAGGCAACGAGGCTGCCGAGCAGGTCGGTCAAATGTTGGCCGGGCAATGGAGTTTCGCCACGGCGCTGGCGTTTCTCGCGTGGTACGTCTTTGCGCCGCAATGCGCCTCGACCCTTGCCGTCATCAAGCGTGAGACCGGCGGCTGGCGCTGGATGCTGATCACATTCTTCTACATGCTGTCGATGGCCTATCTGGCGGCGTTCGTCACCTATCGCACCGCGTTGGCGTTGGGTTGGGGCTGATCGACGGTTCGGCGCGCGCGCGCATTCGTCGCTTCCGGCAAGCCTCGAAAGTCTGGCGCCCGCCGCAGCCATGTTCGAGGCCGGGCCTGATCAGTTTCGTCCGGAACCGGCGCGCGCATGATGGCGTTACATAAGCGTTGCCGCCCCAGGAGAGAGCTATGGCGCGAAGTGACGGTGGGCCGGACGACCGGAGCCGAAAAACCAAGGAAGAATTGGACGAGGAACTCGAACGCGGCCTGGAAGAGTCGTTTCCCGGTTCGGACCCGCTGAGCGTCACCCAGCCGGCTCCTGAAAAACCCCCAGGGGAAACCCTGCCAAGGAAAAACCCGCCAAGGATCGGCCGGGTGGTCGCGATTGAGAGGTCTTGCATCGAAGGTCGGCGGGTGCCGGGTCCGGATGTTGAGATGTAAGCGCTGGCAATCTGGCTTTTTCATCAAAATTCCGGTAACGGTTCATTATATTTTTTGAAGTCGTTTTATCTTTTGGAGCGTTATAAGCGGCCGTGCGAGATGCTTCACGTCCGACGATTCTATCAGTCGACCTGAAGTGCGGCGGCAAGCATTAGGGCGCGTCGTGGGGAAAATAATGAGCCGCAGGTACTTTGGAACGGACGGCATTCGCGGCCGAGCCAACGGCTTGATCACGCCGGAACTGGCGATGAAAGTTGGACAGGCGGCCGGCTTGGTGTTCCAACGCGGCGAATACCGTCATCGCGTGGTGATCGGCAAGGATACCCGGCTGTCCGGCTACATGATCGAGTACGCGCTGGTCGCGGGCTTCACCTCGGTCGGCATGGACGTGCTGTTGCTGGGCCCTATGCCGACGCCGGCAGTTGCGATGCTGACCAAATCCATGCGTGCCGACCTCGGCGTCATGATTTCCGCTTCGCATAATCTTTTCGAGGACAACGGCATCAAGATGTTCGGCCCGCGCGGCTTCAAGCTGTCCGACGAGGTCGAAAAGAAGATCGAGCAGTTGCTCGATGAAAACCTCGACAGGAAACTGGCGCAGAGCACGCATCTTGGTCGCGCCCGCCGTATCGATGGCGTACACGATCGCTATATCGAATTCGCCAAACGCACGCTGCCCCGCGAGCTTAGTCTTGAGGGGTTGCGGGTGGTGGTCGATTGCGCCAACGGCGCCGCCTACAAGGTGGTGCCCGAGGCGCTGTGGGAACTGGGCGCGGACGTCATTCCGATCGGCGTCGAGCCCGACGGCTTCAATATCAACAAGGAATGCGGCTCGACCGCGCCGGAGGCGCTGTGCCGCAAGGTCCGCGAGATGCGCGGCGATATCGGCATCGCGCTTGACGGCGATGCCGATCGGGTCATCATCGTCGACGAGCGCGGCCATGTCGTCGACGGCGATCAGCTTCTCGCCGTGATAGCCGAGAGTTGGAAAGAAGACGGCCGGCTGACCAGACCGGGGATCGTTGCGACCGTGATGTCGAATCTCGGCCTTGAGCGATTCCTGCAAGATCACGAGTTGTCGCTGGTGCGGACACCTGTCGGCGACCGCTACGTGCTCGAGCAGATGCTGAAGCATGGCTACAATCTCGGCGGCGAGCAATCGGGACACATCATCCTGTCGGACTATGCGACCACCGGAGACGGCTTTGTGTCTGCGCTTCAGGTGCTCGCCGTCGTGCAGAAGCTGGGACGCCCGGTCTCGGAAGTCTGCCACAAGTTCGAGCCGCTGCCGCAGATATTGAAGAACTTCCGTTATCGCAACGGCAAACCGCTGGACCGGGCGGAGGTGAAGTCAGCCATTATGGCGGGCGAGAAGCGTCTCAATGGCCATGGCCGCCTGTTGGTCCGTTCTTCCGGAACCGAGCCTGTCATTCGCGTCATGGGCGAGGGCGACGACCGTATCCTGGTCGAGGAAGTCGTGGACACGATCGTTTCCGCGCTGGGCAACCCGGCGGCGGCGTGAGAACCTGCAACCAGTACCTCGGGCAGTCAGGCCGCTTTATAGCGTTTTCGAGCGAAGCATGTCCTCGGGCTTGACCCGGGGAGGGAATCCGGTTCGCGTGAAGAAAACGCGTCAAGAAGACTCCAGCGGATATTCCTGATGCGTCCCCGCTGTAATCGATCGTTGATGATCGGCCGAGCGTCTCGTCGTAACCGGCGCCGGTTGTAAAGCCGGAAAACCGTCCGTGGATAAGCCTGTCATTTCCGAGGAAAAGCTGGCCGCGCCGGTCGTGGTTTCCGGGATCACCGAAAAGGCCGCTGCTGTGGGGCCTGCCTATCTGGTGCTCGGCGGCATCAGCTTCTCGCATTTTCTCAACGACACCATGCAGTCGCTGATTCCCTCGGTCTATCCGATCCTGAAGGAGAACTACGCGCTCGACTTCGCGCAGGTCGGAATGATCACGCTGGCGTTTCAGGTGACGGCGTCGTTGCTCCAACCCGTGGTCGGCTATGTCACCGACAAGAAAGCTCAGCCGTTCTCGCTTGCCGCCGGCATGGGCTTTACTTTCGTGGGGTTGCTGCTGCTGAGCGTTGCTCATGTCTACGGAATGATCCTTGTTTCCGCGGCGCTGATCGGCCTTGGCTCGGCTGTGTTCCATCCGGAATCCGCGCGCATCGCGCGAATGGCGTCCGGCGGCCGTTACGGCTTCGCGCAGTCGGTTTTTCAGGTCGGCGGGAATTTCGGCTCGGCGATGGGACCGCTTCTGGCGGCTCTGATCATCGTGCCGTTCGGGCAGCCCAGCATCGCGTGGTTTTCGTCGATCGCCTTCATCGCGATCGTCCTGCTGTTTCAGATCGGCCGCTGGTACAGGCCGAGGATCGTGCCCTACAAGAGTGCGGCGCAGACCCGGTCGCCGAACGCACCGACGCCCGCACGAACCGCGGTCGCACTGGCGGTTCTGATCGTGCTGGTGTTTTCGAAGTTCATCTACATGTCCAGCCTGACGAGCTACTACACCTTCTATCTGATCGAGCGGTTCCACGTCTCGACGCAGACATCGCAGCTTCTGCTGTTCGTGTTTCTCGGTGCAGTCGCCGTAGGAGTGTATTTCGGCGGTCCGATCGGCGATCGCTTCGGGCGCCGCTATGTGATCTGGCTGTCGATTCTCGGTGTGTTGCCGTTCACGCTGCTGCTGCCGTTTGCAAATCTTGCCGGCACGGTGGCGCTGACGGTGGTCATCGGTGTCATCCTTTCGTCCGCGATGCCTGCGATCATCGTGTTTGCGCAGGAACTGATGCCTCACCGGCTCGGCATGATCTCAGGCATGTTTTTCGGCTTTGCATTCGGCGCCGCAGGACTTGGTGCGGCGCTGCTGGGCGCGGTCGCGGATGCGAGGGGCATCGAGTTTGTCTATCAAGTTTGTGCGTTCCTGCCGTCGATCGGGCTGCTGGCGATGTTCCTGCCGAAAATGCCGCAAAACCCGTAAGATGAACTCGTATGGCCGCATCCCGTCGCTAGTGGTCCGATTCTAACATTTGCATCCCGTTGCGGCAGGGGTTTCCTGCAAATGTTAGAATCAAAGGACCACTAGCGAATATGATCGGTTCCAATATTTTGAGACGCGGGATGCGAGCGGAAAACCGCTGCACGCTTTTCCTCATCCCGCTCTAGAGAGTTCGCCGCGCCGCTCATGGCCGGTCACCGAAAATCAACCTTAAAAATTAGGGTTAAGCGCCCCTTAAGTATTTGGTGTCATCGTCCCTCCTAAATCGGAATGAGGCAGCACTGCCTCACGGCACAAAGGGACGAAACCGATGCGTAGTGTAAAATTGTTCGTCGCCGTCGGAGCGGCATCACTGTTATCATCGGGCGCGTTTGCCGCCGATCTGCCCATCGCGCCGCCTCCGCCGTATTTCGCCCCGCCGATCGTAGATTTCGGCGGCTGGTATTTGCGAGGGGACATCGGATTCAGCAACCAGCGTGTCAGGAACATTGCGATGGCGGATGGCCGCAACGCGCAATTGCTGTCGCTGCATGAAACGACTGCTTTCGACGCCGCCGGCATCTACGGCGTCGGCGTCGGCTATCAGTTCAACAACTGGTTCCGTGGCGATATCACCGGCCAGTATCGTGGCAACGCGAATTTCAAGGGCACCGATATTCTGACTTATCCGGCCGGAGGAGGCGTCGTCGGAACTGGCGTCAACAATTACAGCGCCACCAAGTCGGAATGGCTGGTGTTGGCGAACGGCTATGTCGATCTCGGCACCTGGTGGGGTGTTACGCCGTACGTCGGCGCCGGCGTCGGCGCTGCGCGCGTAACCATCGCGAATTACACTGACTCCGGCCTGGTCAACCATGACGGATTTGGCTTCGGCGCGTTCCCGAGCGTTGCGGTCGCGCCGGCTGCCTCGACGTGGAACTTCGCCTGGGCGGCGCATGCCGGCCTGGCCTATCAAGTCAATCCGGGCCTCGCGCTCGAACTGGGCTACAGCTATGTCAACCTCGGCAAGGGTATGACCGGTCCGGTATCGAGCTATACCGGCTTCACCCGTGGCGTTCCGATGGAGTTCCACGATATCACCTCGCATGACGTGAGACTCGGCGTGCGCTGGTATCTCAACAGCCCGCCGGTCTATGCGCCGCCGCTCGTGACCAAGGGCTGAGGTTTATCATCTCTTAACGGTTCTTAGCGGCGCGGGAATTTCCCGCGCCGCTTTGCTTTCGTGCGGTCGATTGCCGACAGCTGCGAGAGGTCGGGCATGTCAGCATTTTGTCGACAATGTGGACCCATCGCGGCGCGCAACAACGATTGATTAAGGTTAACAGGCGATGATCACCATCATTCGAGTCCTGGTCGATGGAGCGTTTATGATGCGTAGACTTCTGCTGGCGGCAGTCATTTGCGGAGCGGCGCAGGGCGCATATGCAGCCGATATGCCCGACGACCTTCCGTTCTTGCGCGGATCGCAGCCGGCGGGCCTCAGCACGGTACGGACGGTGTGGCAGGGCTTTTATATCGGCGGACAGGCAAGCTACGGCTCGGCCGACATGGACTTCAAGAACTCCGGCAAAGAGTTGCTGGAGCGATTGTTGAACAACATCGATGTCGAAAGTCAGTATCATCTTTCGGGCTGGCCATTAGGCCAAACGACATCGACTCGGAACGAGGGATTTGGCGGATTTCTGGGTTATAATATCCAGATGGAAGACGTCGTCTTCGGCGTCGAGGCCAACTACACCCACGGTAGATTCTCCGGTGCCTCGAGCGGCAGTCAGGGTCGTGTGTTCAGTTACCCGGCCAACTATCTGACGGATGGGTTCGTCTCGTCGCGTTCGTCGATGGAAGTCACGGACTTCGGTTCGCTTCGTGTTCGCGCGGGTTATTCATTCGGGTGCTTTCTGCCGTACGCGTTTGGCGGCGTCGCGATGGGGCAGGCTAATATACAGCGTAACGCAAGTTACAGTCTGTACTACCGGTATGTTGGTACGCAGATTCCACCCCTTCCCAGCTTTTCAGGCTCTGGCTCATTGTCCGACAACGCCAATTCGCATTTCATCTACGGTTACGCCGCCGGTCTCGGCATCGACATGATGATCTTCGATGGTCTGTTCTTGCGTGCCGAATGGGAATTCCTGCGGTTTACGGCTCCGGTGGACACCATTGTCAACACCGTGCGCGCTGGCGTGGGCTACAGGTTCTGATCCCGGCGTGCTTGGCGGCGCGAAGGCACACCTTCGCGTAGCTGGTTTTCGCGTAGCAGGTCTTGGCGTAGCAGGTCTTGGCGTAGAACGTCTTGGCTTTGCAGGCCGTGGCGCGGTGGTCAGGCGTCACTGCCGGGAATATTCTTGACGAAATCGCCTGATTCCCATATCCACGGCGGCGGGACACCTC
>CAZOOO010000176.1:0-6591 GCA_964581435.1 uncultured Hyphomicrobiales bacterium
TTCCGCGACAACCAGCAACTGCTCAACATCTGCCAGCGGATCGTCAGCCAGGTCGGCCGGCGGGTCGACGAATCCTCGCCGATATGCGATGCGCGGCTGGCCGACGGATCCCGCGTCAACGCCATCGTCCCGCCGCTCGCGATCGACGGGCCCGCGCTGACGATCCGCAAGTTCAGGAAGGACAAGCTGACCCTCGATCAACTGGTCAGGTTCGGCGCCATCACCCCCGAAGGCGGCACGATCCTTCAGATCATCGGGCGGTGCCGCGCCAATGTGCTGATCTCGGGCGGCACCGGCTCCGGCAAGACCACGCTGCTGAACTGCCTCACCAACTATATCGACCACGACGAGCGCGTCATCACCTGCGAGGACGCGGCCGAGCTTCAGTTACAGCAACCGCACGTCGTTCGGCTCGAAACCCGTCCCCCCAACATCGAGGGCGAAGGCCAGGTGACGATGCGCGACCTGGTCCGCAACTGCCTGCGCATGCGTCCCGAACGCATCATCGTCGGCGAGGTTCGCGGACCGGAGGCGTTCGACCTGCTGCAAGCCATGAACACCGGCCATGACGGCTCGATGGGCACGCTGCACGCCAACAATCCGCGCGAAGCGCTGTCGCGCTGCGAGTCGATGATCACGATGGGCGGCTTTGCGCTGCCTTCGCGCACGATCCGCGAGATGATCTGCGCCTCGATCGACATCATCATCCAGGCCGCGCGCCTGCGCGACGGCTCGCGGCGCATCACCCACATCACCGAGCTGATGGGGATGGAAGGCGACACCATCATCACCCAGGATATCTTTCTCTACGATCTGGTCGGCGAGGATGCCAACGGCAACATAATCGGCCGGCACCGTTCGACGGGCATCGGCCGGCCGCGATTTTGGGAACGCGCGAGGTACTACGGCGAGGAGAAGCGGCTCGCAGCCGCCCTCGATGCGGCGGAAGTCAAGGTCGATCTCTAAGGACGCGCGCTCATGAACTTGCAGACCCTGGCATTGGGATTCATGGCTGCAACCGCGGTGGGCGGCGTCGCGTGGGTTTTCCTGTATCCGGCGCTATCGGGCGAGATGAAGGCGGAGAAGCGCCGGGCCGCGTTCGCGCGGACAACTCCGGCTATCCGACAAGTCGACAGAGCCCAGCGCTCGCGCCGCGAGCAGATCGAGGGATCGCTGCGGGAAATCGAGCAACGCCAGAAACGCGACAAAAAAGTCACCCTCAGCAACCGCATCACGCAGGCCGGCCTGTCATGGTCGCAGGAGAAGTTTCTGATCGTTTCCGGCATTCTCGCCATGATCTGTTTTGCCGTTCCGATGTTTTTGGGAGCCGGGCCGATTGCTGCGTCAGGCCTGGCGTTCGCGGCCGGCTTCGGTGTGCCGCGCTGGCTGCTCGGATTCCTCAAGAAACGGCGGGAGACCGCATTCCTGAAGGCTCTCCCCGACGCGGTGGACGTGATCGTCCGCGGCATCAAGGCCGGGCTGCCGCTGTTCGAATCCCTCAAGGTCGTCGCGGCCGATTCACCGGAGCCGTTGAGAAGCGAGTTCGCGGCGATCATCGAGACCCAGGCCGTCGGCATGCCGCTCGGTGACGCCTGTTCGCGGCTGTACGAGCGAATGCCGGTTCCCGAATCGAACTTCTTCGGCATCGTGATCGCGATCCAGCAGAAATCCGGCGGCAACCTCTCGGAAGCTCTCGGCAACCTGTCCAAGGTGCTGCGGGACCGCAAGAAGATGACGGAGAAAATCAAGGCGGTGTCGATGGAAGCCAAGGCGTCGGCCGCTATCATCGGCTCGCTGCCGCCGATCGTCATGCTGCTGGTCTATCTCTCCACTCCGGACTACATCGCGCTGCTATGGACCCATCCCACCGGTCAACTGATGCTGGCCGGCTCCGCGTTGTGGATGTCCGCCGGCATCCTCGTGATGAAGAAAATGATCAATTTCGACTTCTGAGGGTGCAGCAATGCTCGACATCATGACCGAGAAACTCCACAACCCGCAGTTCATGACGATGGTTCTTGCCGCCATCGCCGCCAGCGCGACCGTCTACACGCTGATCACGCCTTTTTTTGCGGCGGACGGCTTCGCCAAGCGGATGAAGGCCGTCGCCAGCGAGCGGGAGCGCATTCGCCAGCGCGAGCGCGAGCGGCTCGCGAAGTCCGAGAAAGTCTCTCTTCGCCAGGCACCGAAGCAGTTCATTTCGAAGATCGTGGAGGATCTCAATCTCGGGAAGTGGGTGGCTCAGGAGTCCGCACGCGAGAAGCTCGTCATGGCGGGATATCGCGGTCAGGCGCCTTACGTCACCTTCCTGTTCTTTCGCATGGTCACTCCGATCGTGATGCTGATCGGGGCCATCGCCTACGTTTTCTTGCTATCGCGTACGCAGCAATCCATCCCCGTCAGGGTCGGCATCTGCATCGGCGCCACGTTCTTCGGCCTGCAGGCGCCCATGCTGTTCCTGAAGAACGCCATTGCGAAGCGCCAGCTTTCGATCAAACGGGCTTTCCCGGACGCGCTCGATCTGCTGCTGATCTGCCTTGAATCCGGCATGTCCATCGAGGTCGCGTTCCGCAAGGTCAGCACCGAGATCGGCAACCAGTCGGTCGCGCTGGCCGAGGAGTTCACGCTGACCACAGCGGAACTATCATATCTTCAGGACCGCAAGGTCGCCTACGAAAATCTGGCAAACCGCACCGGTGTGGAAGGGGTGAAATCAGTGTGTCTCGCGCTCCAGCAGTCGGAACGCTACGGCACCCCGCTCGCGCAAAGCCTTCGCGTGATGGCGCAGGAAAATCGCGACATGCGCATGACCGAAGCCGAGAAAAAGGCGGCCGCTCTGCCGCCCAAGCTGACGGTCCCGATGATCGTATTCTTCCTGCCCGTTCTGTTCGTGGTCATTCTCGGACCGACCGGCATCAAGGTCGCAGCGCAAATGCACTGAAGACTTCGCAAATCGGCGGCTCAGGAGACCGGCCCGCTCGACCGCGGATAGCTTTCCGCTCGTGATCCGCGGGAGTCCTGACCGACAACGTCAGCCGCACCGGCCCGTGCGTTGGCGCCGCGCCCGAGCATCAGCTTCAGATAGGCCACGTTCGCCACGGCCTCGTCGACGGGCAGATCGGCCTTCACGATGCTCTCGGCTTCGTCGAACCGGCCCTGCAATCCGACGGCCAGCGCCAGGTTCTGCCGGATCCGGCTGTCGGCCGGAGCCCCGGCATAGGCACGACGCAACGTCTCCTCGGCTTTCGGCAGTTCCTTGGTCAGGACATAGGACATGCCGAGATTGGACAGCACCGAGGGCTCGTCGGGCATGATCCTGAGCGCGCTCGCGTAGTAGCGGCGCGCATCCTCGTGACGGCCGAGTTTATCGAGCGCCGTTCCCTGGACCGAGAGAATCCGCCAGTCCGGATTTTCCGGTGAATGCGCCCGGCCGAGAACATCGAAAGCCTGCTGCGACTGCCCGTTATCGGCCAATGCGCGGCCCCAGCCCGCAAGCACCGCCTTGTTGCCCGGATTCAGGATCGCGGCGCGTTCCAGCACCGCAACCGCCTGAGCGCGCTGCCCGATCGCGCGCAACGCCTGTCCGTACTTCACGGCCGTGTCGGCATCCTTGGGATTGGCGCGAAATTTCTCGCCATAGACTTCGGCGGCGCGATGGGGATCGGTCCCGGAATGCGTCTCGGACTTTGTCTCGCCTTTCGTGCCGAGCGAGCCGGTGACATCACGCAGGCTCGCGGTCTGACAGCCGCCCAGTCCGGCCGCCAGCAATGTCGTCACGGTCACGGATGCGAGAAGCCTGGCAACGCACGACTGTTGACGCATTGGGGCTTTCACTCGCAATTGCATGCCGATCGGACAGCTGGACGGCTCCAGCAATAGACTGTTAACCCTAACGTCTGGTTAACTGCTCCGGCCGGCGCCCGCGCCGCTTCCGTTGCGGTCCTCCATTCAAGCGAGATCAAGACATCATGCATTCCGCGTTTGCGACCGAACCAACCGAGGGGGCCATTCCGATCACGCTTGTGGCCAAGCCGGCCTGGGGCTCGATCGGCGCGACGCTCGACGGTTCTGCTCGCCGGTTTGCCGAGGCGAGCGGCTTTGAGGCCAAGTCGGGACAGTACGTCGCGCTACCCGCGGCGAACGGCGACATCTCACGCGTTCTCTTCGGACTTGGCGAGGCATCGGACCGCATGCGCGATCCCTTCCTCGCCGGCAAGCTGCCGGGACTGCTGCCTGCCGGGATCTTCCGCTTCGCCAACGCGACGGATGACATGCATCTCGCGACGCTGGCCTTTGCGCTCGGCAGCTACCGTTTCGACCGCTACCGCAAGGCCGACGCGCCCAAAGCGCGGCTGGTGCCGCCCGAGGGCGTCGACGTCGCCGATATATCGCGAATGGCGGACGCCGCGACGATCGCCCGCGACCTCATCAACACGCCGGCCAACGACATGGGTCCCGAAGAACTCGCCGCGGCGGCACAGGATCTCGCGCAACGTTTCGGCGCGGACTTCGACTGCATCGCCGGCGACGACCTGAGACACAAGAATTTTCCGCTGATCCATGCGGTCGGCATGGCCTCGCCGCGCGCGCCGCGCCTGATCGATATCGCCTGGGGCGGTCCCGCGCACCCGAAGGTCACGCTGGTCGGCAAGGGCGTCTGCTTCGATACCGGCGGCGTCGATCTCAAGACCGCCGCCGGCATGCAGATCATGAAGAAAGACATGGGCGGCGCGGCCAATGTGCTCGCCTTGGCGTCGATGATCATGGATGCGAAGCTGAAAATCCGGCTGCGCGTGCTGATCCCGGCGGTGGAGAACTCTGTAGCCGGCAACGCGTTCCGGCCGCTGGATATCTTCCCGTCGCGCAAGGGCTTGAGCGTCGAGATCGGCAACACCGACGCCGAAGGCCGGCTGGTGCTCGCCGACGCGCTGGCGCTGGCCGACGAAGAAACGCCGGACTTGCTGATCGATCTCGGAACGCTCACCGGCGCGGCGCGGGTGGCGCTCGGACCGGACGTTCCGCCGTTCTACACGAACGACGAGGCGCTGGCGCGCGATGTCGCGCGCTGCGCGCAGGCCGAGAACGATCCGCTGTGGCGGATGCCGCTATGGTCCGCTTACGATGCGTGGCTGGATTCCAAGGTCGCCGACCTCAACAATGCGCCGTCGGGCGGCTTCGCCGGCTCGATCACCTGCGCACTGTTCCTGCAACGCTTCGTCGAGGCGGCGAAAAGCTGGCTTCACGTCGATATCTACGGCTGGACGCCGTCGGCGAAGCCGGCGCGACCCGAGGGCGGCGAGTGCCAGGCCGCGCGCGCGATCTATCGACTCCTGAGCGAACGCTATGGATGATCCGCGCCTGACTCCGGCCCGGCCGGAGATCGCCGCCCGCCATCTGGAAGGCAGGATCACGGCGGACCGATTCGTTGACGGCGAGGAGCGCGAGGTCATCGACGCGGTCGCGCCGCTCCGACGCGAGCCCGCGCCTAACGCGATGCTCGACACCCAGGCGCTGCGCGGCGAGCGCGTCACGGTCTACGATCACAGCGCCGAGGGCTGGGCCTGGTGTCAGTTGAAAAGCGACGGCTATGTCGGATGGATTCCCGACCGCGCGCTTGCAAGGCCCGGCGCGGCGCCGACCCACAAGGTCGTCGCGCTGCGGACGTTCGCGTTTCCCGGACCGTCGATCAAACTGCCGCCGGTGCAGACGCTGTCGCTCGGCGCGGCGCTGACCGTCCGGCGTCATGACGGCGTCTTCGCCGTCGCCGCCGGCGATCTCTACATCCCCACGGTCCACACCGCAACGCTCGATCACACCGCCGGCGATTTCGTCGCGGTGGCCGAAACGTTCGCCGGAACGCCGTATCTCTGGGGCGGCAAGACCAGCCTCGGCATCGACTGCTCGGGCCTCGTGCAGGTCGCGCTCAACACCGCCGGCATCGCCTGTCCGCGCGACAGCGACATGCAGGAAGCCGCACTAGGGCGGACGCTGTCTGCGGCGGAGGCGCAACAGCCGCGGCGCGGTGATCTGATATTCTGGAAAGGCCACGTCGCCATCGTCCGCGACTCATCCACGCTCATTCACGCCAACGCCCATCACATGGCGACGGCGATCGAGGGCATTCACGACGCGATCGCCCGCATCAAGGCGGCAGGAAACGACTTAACCACCATAAAACGGATGTAACAGTACCCGTCTCCCGGACGAGGTCTCAGGCTTCCGCGCCGTTCGCGGTCTCCAGCCGGAAGGCCGCGGCAAACAGCGCGCGCGTGTAATCCGATTTCGGGTTCTTGAACAATGCCGCCGCCGGCCCTTCCTCGACCACCTTGCCATGGCGCATGACGATAAGATGGCTGGCGAGCGAGGCGACCACGCGCAGGTCGTGCGAGATGAACATATAGGTCAGGTCGCGCTTGCGCTGGAGATCACGCAGCAGATCGACCATCTGCGCCTGGAACAGCATGTCGAGCGCGCTGGTCGGCTCGTCCAACACCACGAAATCCGGCTCCAGGACCACGGCGCGCGCGATGCTGATACGCTGGCGCTGGCCGCCGGAGAATTCGTGCGGATAGCGAAAGCGCGTCGCCGGAT
>CAZOOO010000177.1:0-6579 GCA_964581435.1 uncultured Hyphomicrobiales bacterium
ACAAGGTCTACAAGGAGGTCTGCTCGGCCTGCCATTCGATGAACCTGGTGCATTACCGCAACCTCACCGATCCCGGCGGCCCGGGCTTGTCGATCGCCCAGGCCACGGCGCTGGCTGCCGAAATCCAGGTGAAGGACGGACCCAACGACGCCGGCGACATGTTCGAGCGGCCGGGACGTATCGCCGACAAGTTTCCGTCGCCGTTTCCCAACGAGAACGCCGCGCGCACGGCCAACGGCGGTGCGGCGCCTCCCGACCTGTCGCTGATGGCCAAGGCGCGGGGCTACGAGCGCGGCTTTCCCCAGTTCATCTTCGATGCCTTCACCCAGTTTCAGGAAAAGGGACCCAACTACATCCATGCGCTCCTGACCGGCTTCGAGGACACGGCGCCGGAAGGGTTCACGCTGCCGGACGGATCGACCTACAACAAATACTTCCCCGGTCACGCCATGAAGATGCCGAACGTGCTGGCGGACGATCAGGTTACCTATGACGACGGGACGCCGCAGAAGGTCGATCAGTATGCGAAGGACGTCGCCGCCTTCCTGATGTGGGCGGCCGAGCCGAAGCTCGAGGAGCGCAAGCGGCTCGGCTTTCAGGTCATGATTTTCATGGTCATCCTTGCCGGACTGCTCTACTTCACCAAGAGAGCGGTCTGGGCTGACGCGCATTGAGTTTGCGGCGCGCTGTCAAATCAAAAAAGGCCCCGAGAGGGGCCTTTTTTGCTTGCGACGAAGCCGATTCAAACGGGGAGGGCCTACCTCTTTCGTTCGTTTCTCTTTCGTCATGCCCGGCTTTATGCCGGGCATCCACGTCTTCTATTTCGCTGGTTTCCAAGACGTGGATGGCCGGAACAAGTCCGGCCATGACAGCGGTGGGCGACAGAGTGAGCCGACTCTACAGCGTTCGAGCCAAGCCTATCCTCGGGCTTGACCTCTGAGGATGGATGCCGGTTCGCGTGAAGAAAACGCATCAAAACAAGAATCTGGCATGCGTTCCGAATTTCAGCGCTTGAACAGGCCCATCACCGCCGATTTCGCCAGCGTGTTGAAGTGAAGCTGAAACCCGATCACCGCCGCCGAGGTGTCGGCGCTGGCGTCGATGTCGCCGCCCACGGCGTGCACGGTGAAGAAATAACGATGCGGATGATCGCCTTCCGGCGGGCAGGGGCCTCCGTAGCGGGCGGTGCCGTAATCGGTGCGGGTCTGTAGCGCACCCTCCGGCAGCTTGCCGCTGTCGGGATTGCCGGCGTCGAGTTCAAGCTCGCTCACCGAGGCCGGAATATTGATGACGACCCAGTGCCAGAAGCCGCTGCCGGTCGGTGCGTCCGGATCAAAGCAGGTCACGGCGAAACTCTTGGTGCCCTCCGGCGCGCCGCTCCAGCGCAGGTGAGGCGACCGGTTGCCGCCCGCGCAGCCGAAACCGAAATCCGCCGACAGGATATGTTCCCTGGCGAGGTAGTCGCCGTCCTTGAAACTGTCGCTCACGACCTTGAACGCCATGCTGTTCTCCCGGTGTCGAGTTATAGCGTTTTCGAGCGAAGCCTGTCCTCGGGCTTGGCCCCAAGGACGGACGACCTGTTCGCGTGAAGAAAACGCGTCAAATCAAAATCATGGACGGGAATCTAGCGCGGATCGCGGCGTGTGCAACCGCGGTTGCGGCGCGTTGTTTGAACGCTCTTGACATCGTACCACCGGAATGATGATTTCGCCGCCATGATCAGCGCCGTCCGCCCGTTCCGTCTCTGGTGGTCCACCTTCTAAGGTGGCTGGTGCGATTTTGTTTCAATTCCGATCGTCGAAGGCCGTCATGCAGAAACGACGGCCTTTTTCGTTTGTCCTGTGTGGCGCTTCTTCCTCAGGTCTCGTAAGAGGACTGCATGAACAGGACCGTCTTTTCCCTTCCCGCGCAAAGCGAGTACCTGACCGCCGGCGGCCTCTCGATCAGCCGGTCGATCGAACACTTTACCGGCGGCAGCAGGCTCGACGACCTGATCGGTCTGCTCGACAGCCGCCGCGGCGTGGTGCTGTCATCGGGCACGACGGTGCCGGGCCGTTATGAGAGTTTCGACCTCGGCTTCGCCGATCCGCCGCTTAAGCTCGAAACCACGGGATTCAATTTTACCATCGAAGCCACCAATGCTCGCGGCGAGGTGCTGATCGCTTTCCTTGGCGAGACCCTGAGCGAGCCGTGCGTGGTCGTCACCGACAAGACCGCCCGCCGGCTCTCCGGTCATATTGTCCGCGGCGATGCGCCGGTGGAGGAAGACCAGCGTACCCGGCGCGCCAGCGTCATGTCGCTGGTGCGGGCGCTGGTGGCGGCTTTCGCGTCGACGGCGGATCCCATGCTCGGGCTGTACGGCGCGTTCGCCTATGACCTCGTGTTCCAGATTGAAGATCTGGTGCAGAAACGCGCGCGCGAAGGCGATCAGCGCGACATCGTATTGTTCATTCCGGATCGCCTGCTCGCTTATGATCGCGCCGCCGGCCATGGCGTCGTACTGTCGTACGATTTCGCATGGAAAGGCCGCTCCACCGAAGGGCAGCCGCGCGATACGTCCGAAAGCGTCTATACGAAGACGCGGCGCCAGGGCTTCACCGACCACGCTCCCGGCGAATATCAGGCGACGGTGGAAACGGCGCGCGCCGCGTTCGCGCGCGGCGACCTGTTCGAGGCGGTGCCCGGGCAGTTGTTCGCCGAGCCCTGCGAACGCTCGCCGGCCGAAGTGTTTCAGCGGCTGTGCCGGATCAATCCGTCGCCCTATGGCGGGCTGGTCAATCTCGGCGACGGCGAGTTCCTGGTTTCGGCTTCGCCGGAAATGTTCGTGCGCAGCGACGGCCGTCGCATCGAGACCTGTCCGATTTCCGGAACCATCGCGCGCGGCGCCGACGCCATCGGCGACGCCGAGCAGATCCGCGAACTGCTCAACTCGGAGAAGGACGAGTTCGAGCTCAACATGTGCACCGACGTCGATCGCAACGACAAGGCGCGCATCTGCATGCCGGGAACGATCAAGGTGCTCGCGCGCCGCCAGATCGAAACCTATTCGAAGCTGTTTCATACGGTCGATCACGTCGAGGGTATCCTGCGGCCCGGCTTCGATGCGCTCGATGGCTTCCTCACCCACGCATGGGCGGTGACGGTGACGGGCGCGCCGAAGAAGTGGGCGATCCAGTTCGTCGAGGACAACGAACGCTCGACGCGGCGCTGGTATGCCGGCGCGTTCGGCGTCGTCGGCTTCGACGGCTCGATCAACACCGGCCTGACCATCCGCACCATCCGCATGAAGGACGGCCTCGCCGAAGTGCGCGTCGGCGCGACCTGCCTGTTCGACAGCAAGCCGGAGCTTGAGGACCGGGAGTGCCAGACCAAGGCGGCGGCGCTTTTCCAGGCGCTGCGCGGCGATGCGCCGAAGCCGCTCTCGGCGGTGGCGCCGGACGCGACAGGCTCCGGCAAGCGCGTGCTGCTGATCGACCATGACGACAGTTTCGTGCATATGCTGGCGGATTATTTCCGCCAGGTCGGCGCGCGCGTCAGCGTGGTGCGCTACGTCCACGCGCAGGACATGCTCGACAGGCAAAGCTATGATCTGCTGGTGCTGTCGCCCGGTCCCGGCCGGCCCGAGGATTTCGGCATGGCCCGAACCATCGGTCTCGCGCTGGAGAAGAAGCTGCCGGTATTCGGCGTTTGCCTCGGCTTGCAGGGGATCGGTGAGTATTTCGGCGGCCGTCTCGGTCAGCTTGCGCAGCCGGCGCATGGCAGGCCATCGCGCGTGCAGAATCGCGGCGGCCGGCTGATGCGCAATCTGCCGAACGAGATCGTGATCGGCCGCTATCATTCGCTCTATGTCGAGCGCGACCGTTTGCCCGAGGTGCTGGAAATAACGGCGACCACCGACGACGGTGTGCCGATGGCGATCGAGCATAGGTCGCTGCCGGTCGGCGGCGTGCAGTTTCATCCGGAATCGCTGATGTCGCTCGGCGGCGAGGTCGGCTTGCGGATCGTGGAGAACGCGTTCCGGCTGGGGGAGGAACGACGCGAAAATAACAATGATGTCGTATGATCGTCATGGCCGGGCTCCGTCCTGGCCATCCACGTCTTCCTTTCATAAAGGTAGCCGAAGACGTGGATGCCCGTGCCAAGCACGGGCATGACGGAGAGGCCTTTACGGATGGGAAAACCTTGATGACCTTCGAAGACGATCTACAGGCTTCCGTCCGCACGATTCCGGATTACCCGAAGCCGGGGGTCATGTTCCGTGACATCACCACGCTGCTCGGCGATGCGCGTGCGTTCCGCCGCGCCGTCGACCAACTCGTGCATCCCTGGGCCGGCTCGAAGATCGACAAAGTCGCCGGCATCGAGGCGCGCGGCTTTATCCTGGGCGGCGCGGTGGCGCATCAGGTATCCGCGGGCTTCGTGCCGATCCGCAAGAAGGGCAAGCTGCCGCACCAGACCGTGCGGATGGCCTATGCGCTGGAATACGGCACGGATGAAATGGAAATGCACGTCGATGCCATCGCCAGGGGCGAGCGTGTCATTCTGGTGGACGACCTGATCGCCACCGGAGGAACGGCCGAGGGCGCGGTGAAGCTGCTGCGCCAGATCGGCGCCGATGTGGTGGCGGCTTGCTTCATCATCGATCTGCCGGATCTCGGCGGCGCCGCCAAGCTGCGCGCGATGGATGTCCCGGTGCGGACGTTGATGGCGTTCGGCGGACATTGAACCTTCCTTTGAGAATGAAGGCGATGAACCGCTGCTAAGTCAGTTGTCGTTCGATCTCGCGAAAGCCGAAATAGTTGTTGCGGATCCACTGGTGCAGCTCGGTTGATGAATCCGTCTCCGTTCGCAGATACCCGGTGAACGAGAAGGTCAGCCGGTCGATGTAGGTCCTGAGAAACGGGGGAAGCGCCGCGACGCGCATCACCCGACCGTGCATGAAAAGCTCGGGCAGTTCTCCGCGCAGAACGAACTCATTATCGACCGTAACGATGGCGTTCGGCGGCAGCGTTGCCCGCAGCGTCTGGTAGCCGCGTGCGGAAACACGGTCGCTGTCGGCGATGAACAGGACCACCGGCATCACCTCGCTGCGCGCGGATTCCTTGACGAAGCCGACTTCCTCGATCATCCCGAAGAATTCGTCGAAGGAGGGGTAGCCGAGGTCGATCACCTTGGCGAGACCGTCATTGACGATCAACCGGTCCATCAGCGCCATCTTGCCGAACGTGTCGTCGATTTCCGCGGTCTCCGTGACGCGCGGCAGATAGTCGACCAGGGACGGCTCCTTCAGGTTGACGTCAAACCCGAGGACGTCGCCCCGCTGCAAGCGAAGAAACTCGCTGAGCTGCCGTGCTATCAGCGTCTTGCCGACCTGCGGTCGCGGCGAACAGATGATGTAGACGGGCGTGCGGGACATGGTGGGTAATCGGAACGACCCGACCGGCTACTTGCTCGAGGTGCGGGAGCCCTTCTCCTTTGAGGCGACGATGTCGGTGAGCTTGATGCGGTCGTACTCTTTCCACACATTGGCGAGCCAGTGGCGGACGTAGCCGCGCAGGACGAACGAGTAGTTCGCGGCTTCGTTCTTCGGTCCCCTGTTGGCCACGAACCTGAGGAACGGCACCGATGACACCTCGACCTGCTCGTACGCCATCTCGTTGAGCTTCGGGATGGTGATTTCGGTCGCATCCTTGATCTTGCGGAAGTAAGCATTGTAGGTCGCCTGGTCCCACTCGAAGAAGCTTGTGTTGTTGATGAAGTTCTTCACCAGAAAATATCTGGCGCCGGACATGAATTTCGCGGTTTCCGCGATCTCATCCAGCGAGGCGATGGAGGGGCCGAGGATGTGGAATACCGCGAAGGTGATCTGCCCCTCCTTTGCGGCGTCGAGAAAACCGATGTCGCGCAACGAGGCGAGAGCCGGCGACATCAGTCCGGCGCGGACGTCGATCACGGTGACGCTGGCTTTGGCGGTACTCAGCGTATCGAAGATCTTCATCTGATCCGCAGTCGACATCATATCGACGATCTCGGTGATATCGGGGTGAAAGCGCCTCAGCGTGCCGCGCGGCGATTCCGTGTCGAAGGCCCGGGTGGGCACGTTGTTGGCGCTGAAATAGTCGAGCACGGTGCGGGAAACCGTCGTCTTGCCGACTCCGCCCTTGTCCGCGCCGACGACAATCACTGCTGGCTTAGCCATGAGACCCCTTTGAGCAAGCTGAAATCGGCGACCGCGCACGGTCGCGCGGCCGGACTGTCCCCCAATGTTTGCTTGGAGCGGGACCATGGCAGAAACGAGGGAGAATTCAATTCGATATGTTAAATCCGGCAAAATTCGTAAAGCCGTTGAACGCATGCAGTTCCCCTTCTGATTCCGTCGGAAGCGGAAAGGTTCGAGCACGCCCGCAACCCGGAAACAGGTCTGGAAACGGCGACGATAGAGACGATAGAGAAGAACTCCTGATGAGGTGACGCGAAAGCGGTCACCGTAGACCCGCGCGAACGGCAGGCTCCGCTAGTGGTCAGATTCTAACATTTGCATCCCGTTGCGGCAGGGGTTTCCTGCAAATGTTAGAATCA